>DAIPIF010000056.1:0-10151 GCA_036770925.1 Psychrobacter sp. | reverse complement strand
TCTGACAAAATCCGCGCCATTGACGCCGCAACACGCTTATCCGCACCGGCTGCCGAGCCAATCAGCACACTACCACGTACCAAACGCTGACCACTCTCAAAGCGATCGAGACTGACAGGCAGCGGCAAACCTAGATTTTTGGCTACTTTTTTACCCAGTGAAGATTGCACAAAACTACCGTAACGGTCTGACATAATATAATCCTATTATAAATGATTGCAAAAGTGAGGTGAGGGGTAACATTCAAGATTAAAGCTTGAACGCGCAGTCTGTCGTGAATAACGCTAACGCTATAATGAACGCTAACTATACACAGCAAACCCAAATATGTCCAAAAGTCAACAACATCCGTTCTAAATAGCAGAAAAAATAGTGTACGAAGCAGTTATTTTATCTACCTATAATAACCAAAGCTTATGCTAATATAAAGCCTCTAGGTTATAGATGCATTAGACATTGATAACTATATATTATCAAAAAAGCGTGCATTTGATAGTAAAAAATAAAAACTGTAGCGTCTATTGATACACTTTTGCCTCTCATCCACAGCATGACCCTGACAGACGCGGGTTATCTTTAGTATTCGCCCCTTTTTAGTTTGCATCTGTCGCTGGCTGCCACTAATAAATCTATTAACTGACTTGCTAAAGACCTACAATAACGTGGTAAAAAATTATTATGATAGTGTTTTAACGACTGCTGTTCTAAATACTGATTGTCATTTAATATCTCATTTATCTTATACGCCTACTTTTTAAAGGAAAACTTTATGAGCGATAAAAATAGCACCCCTACCAATCCAGTGATTGAAAGCACTGTAGTAAAAAGCGCCGTGGTGAAAACGCCTGATAGCCTTAAGCCAGAAACGGTGAAAGACAGCGCTGATAAGCCAAAAGCAGCCGCTAAGTCAAAAACCACCGAAAAATCTGTCAGCACTAAAAACAGCGCGACTAAAGATAATGCCCCTAAAGCTGACGCCCAACCAAAAGCGGCTGATAGCGCAAAAGACAATAAGAAAGAAAAAGAGAACGATACATCTGCCAATACTGCCGCCAAAACCAAAACGGCGGCTCAATCAGCTGACCATCAGCTGCAACGCGTGGCTATCTTAGGCGGTAACCGCATTCCGTTTGCGCGCTCAAATGGTCCTTATGCTGATGCCAGCAATACGGATATGCTGACTGCAGCATTTAACGGCTTAATTGAGCGCTACAATTTGCAAGACGAAAAAATAGGCGAAGTGGTCGCAGGTGCAGTGATTAAGCTGAGCCGCGACTTTAACTTGACGCGTGAAGCGGCGCTCAATACTGCCTTAGATCCGCATACGCCCGCTTATGACATCTCGCAAGCGTGTGGTACAGGTCTGCAAGCTACCTTTGCTAGTGCCAATAAAATCGCCCTTGGTATTATTGATTCTGCCATTACGGGCGGTGTTGATACCACCTCTGATGCGCCTCTGGGTATCGGTGACGGCTTGCGTAAAGTACTCCTAAAGCTCGGCGCTGCCAAAAATAACAAGCAACGTCTGCAAGCGCTTACGAGCTTTAACCCTAAAGATTTGATTGATGCGCCGCAAAATGGGGAGCCGCGTACTGGATTATCGATGGGCGACCATCAAGCCATCACCGCCCTTGAGTGGAACGTGAGCCGCGAAGCACAAGATGAGCTGGCATTTAATAGCCATAAAAATCTCGCGCGGGCTTATGACGAGGGCTTCTTTGATGATTTAATCACGCCTTATAAAGGCTTAACTCGTGACAACAATCTACGTCCTGACTCAACTTTAGAGAAACTTGGTAAGCTCAAGCCGGTATTTGGCAAAAACAACGCCAATCCAACCATGACCGCGGCTAACTCAACCCCACTGACCGATGGCGCCTCTTGTGTGCTACTGGCTACTGATGAATGGGCACAAGAGCGCGGACTCAAGCCACTCGCCTACATCGTCCATCAAGAAACGGCCGCTGTGGACTTCATCGGTAAATCGGGCAATAAAGAGGGGCTACTGATGGCACCGGCGTATGCCGTGCCGCGTATGCTTGAGCGTGCAGGACTGAGCTTGCAGGACTTTGATTTTTATGAGATTCATGAAGCCTTTGCCTCACAAGTGCTCTCTACGTTGAGTGCTTGGGAAGATGAGAGTTTTTGCCAACAGCGTTTAGGACTAGAGGCGCCACTAGGTGCCATTGACCGTAGCAAGCTTAACGTTAATGGCTCATCGCTCGCTGCTGGACATCCATTTGCCGCCACTGGTGGACGTATTTTAGCCACTGCTGCGAAGCTTTTGGATCAAAAAGGCTCAGGACGCGCACTCATCTCCATTTGTGCCGCAGGTGGTCAAGGCGTCACTTGTATTTTAGAAAAATAAATAGCGCCAGCATTTGGCTATGATAATTTATTTATCATTATATTTATAATCGGATAATACGTAAAACACCCGCTAGTCGATAGATTAGCGGGTGTTTTTTATGGCGTACTGTTTTTATATGGCAATTAAAATATGACCAAAAATTACATGGTATAAGTCATTTGTTGGCTGTCCATTTTACCGGCTAATAAGCGCTCCACTTCGTTTTTTATCCGTTGCCCTGTGACATCTTTACCAATCTGCACCGCAAATCCAGCAGGGCGATTGGCTTGGGCTTTATGATTAATCCACACCACTTTACCATTCATCGGCATGCGCTCACTGGAATTGGGCAAGGTAATGGCAATAAATACCTCATCACCTAATTGCTGCACGCTTTTACTGGGTACAAATAACGCGCCATTTTCTACAAAAGATAAATAGCTGGCGTATAAGAGCTCCACGTTTTCTATATGGCAGGTGAGAATCCCACCACGTCCGGGCATTGCCATAATTTATTCCTTATATTAAATAGGGTGTGTTGATGACCTATAAACAGGCTAACTGTTGCATCAGCTTATCATAGGCAAATTTTTCTTGCACATTTTGTTGGAGGGCGGCTTTGGTCTGCTGCAAACTATTAATGATGGCATCTAGACCTTCATCACTGGGCGGGTGACTTTGCAACGCGCCTTTCATATCAATATCCAGCTGATTACTCACAAGTCCCAAACTCACACGGCGAATATCCAGCAGCATCATGTCAGTGAGGGTCATAAAATCAGCCATGCTCAACTGATTTTGCCAATAGTCGCTAGCTGCAATGCTGCTACGTTTACCGCTACGCAGCGCCTGCCAAGTGGTGAGCCACAGCGCGCGCTTGCTATACCACGGCGCGTGCGCCAATGCTATCGCCGCTAGTGGTGCGCCATTTGCCAGTTGCAGTAACTGCCCAATTTCACGAGTAGTGGCGGGTGCGCGATTGATGATACTGCCGAGCGCCTGCGTCACATAATCCTGCGCCACTTTTGAGTCAATAAGCTGTAGCGGCAACTGTTGTACGCGGCTTTTGATGGTCGGTAGTAGCTGAGCCGGACTGTCACTTAGCAAAAACAGATACACTTGCGCTTGTGGCTCCTCCAAGGTTTTGAGCAGCGCGTTGGCGGCGGCAATGGTCATTTGCTCGGCATAATCTAACACGCAAATACGCATCCCCTGCCCGCCTTGATAAATAAACGGTTGGAGCGCCCGAATATCATCAACCTTGATACTACGCTCAGATTTTGTCACGGCTTTAACTGTCTTCTTGTCAGAACGGCTATCAGCACGATTATCAGCAGATTTACTATCGGAGGTTATATTAGGCACAGGCAGACTAATCAGGGGCAATACTTGCAAGCTTGGATGGGTGCCTGATTTGAGCCACTGACAGCTCTCACAACTGCCGCAAGCACCCAGCGGTTGGCTGTCACGCTGACGACACAATAACCAAGCGACCAAGCGCCAAACAAATTCGCGTTTGCCAAGCCCGCTCATACCTGCCGCTAATAACGCGTGTGGCAATGACGGCTGCGGGGATAGTACGCGCTCGGTCAATTGCGTCCACAGGGTTTGTTGCCACGGCAATAAAGGCGCAAAGTAGCGGCTGTCTGCTAGATTGGTTTCATCCACTATTACCGCTCCATGATATAAAGAGTTGCCAAATTAAAGGCTTGTTAAATAAGCATTGTTAACTTGAAATGCTATTAAATGAGTTGTATTATTTTAAGATAACTTTACTTTATTGGTGATTTACTTGACTGGTCATATTGTTTACTGCGATTGCTTAGGCTATTTATTAAATTCAGCAATACTGAGCGCGTTTAAACGATTCAAATCCTCTTGCGTATCCACCCCTGCTGGCAAATGCACGGCGGCTTGGTCTATCGCAATATGCCCGCCATTTTCTAAGATGCGCAGCTGCTCTAAGCTCTCAAGCTGCTCAAGCGGCGTCTGTACCCAATGCACAAACTGCTGCAATAAGCTGACCCGATACGCATATAAGCCAAGATGACGATAGGCGTTTTTGGGTGCAGGCAGGGCTTGGCGCTCATGCTCATCTGCCAGCATGGCTAATGTTAACTCACGGTCACAAGGAATCGGCGCACGGCTAAAATATAGCGCGCGCTGACTATTATTAGCGGCGGCGCTGACGACTTTGACCACCGAAGGACGCATAAAATCATGATAATCAGCGATAGGCTCATATAAAGTTGCCATTACACTGACGCTATCTTGCAATAATAAATTTTTGACTTGTTCTAATAATAAAGGCGGCACGAGCGGCTCATCGCCTTGCATATTGATAACAATATCATCACAAGCCCAGCCTTTTATAGCCGCCACCTCAGCCAATCTATCAGTGCCTGAAGCGTGCTCGCGGCGCGTCATCACCACCTCAAACCCAGCATCAGTGCAAACGCTGGCAATACGCGCATCATCAGTAGCAATGCACATATCATCGGCAAAATGCGCGGCTTGGGCTTTTTCGGCAACCCACAGTATCATGGGCTTACCATGAATAAGCAGTAAGGGTTTACCTGGCAGACGGGCGCTCTCAAAACGAGCAGGAATGACGATATGGGTTTTGTAGGGCGCGGCAACTGACATAAAAAGCTCCTATAACAACAGCGATGACTTAAAAACTAGGGCGGGTCACCTAGTAGCATCTATTAGCATCTATAAATAGCTGACGCTCTAACGCACACTAGCAAGCGCAATACCTAGCTTTTTTAATTGCTGATTTAGCGTCTGATAGCATGCTTGGGATAAATCTGCGGTAACGGGCAACACCCATAACCGTGAGAGTAGCTCATATATTGCGTCATTTATTGGGCTGTTTGATGAGTTACTTGACGCGTTATTGGATAAGCCATCAAAATCGTGCTGCATCAGTAAAGCACGTATTTTTACCGCATCTTTACTGGTGACAATGACCGGATGCTGCTGATATTGTAGCAGCTCGTGTAAGCTAAAATCATGATGGTCAGGATAAGGATGCTCAAGCACCGCAAAGCCTAGCGTCTGTAAGGTCATAAAAAACCGCTGCGGGTAGCCAATACCGCTGACCGCATGCACGCTCATCCCAGAGGTTGGCATCTGTAATTGACTAGCCGCTAATTCAGGTTGCCATAATAATTGCAGATTGTCAGGGTGCAGCTGCATGGTTAAGCGCGGGCTCATCACACCTGATTTAGAATTTTTTGAGTTCAAAACCTTTTCAGGCTTGATATGCTCAATGACCGTCGCATCTTGTAGCCGTGATAAGGGCTCACGCAAAAATCCAGTCGGCAGCAATTGCTGATTACCAAAGCCGCGCGCCACATCTACTACTATCCACTCAATATCCCGCTGCAAGGCATAATGCTGCAAGCCATCATCAGCGATAATCAGCTGCAAATCAGGATGCGCCGCCAGTAACATCTCAATCGCTTGTTGGCGATTGGGACAAACCGCCAGTGCCACTCCAGTCGTACGGACAATTAAACACGGCTCATCGCCAACCTCACGCGGCAAACTATCCGCCGTCACCAATGCGGGCATCTGACTGCTATCACCGCCATAACCACGGCTGATAACCCCAACGCTAACGCCGCGCGCTTGCAGGTAACTGACCAAACTCATAATCAGTGGCGTTTTGCCACTGCCGCCCACGGTGATATTACCAATCACCATAACTGGTATAGGCGCACGATAGCTGGATATCCAACCCAATTGATACAGCTGCCGCCGCAAAATCGTCATAAAGCCATACAGCCAACTGACAGGCAATAATAACCATAGCCAAACGGCTTTGCGTTGCCATGCGCGAGTAATGGTGGTCTCTAAGCTCATGCCGTTTTATTCATGTCTTTATCAGTATTTATTTATAAAAAAACTATTTAGCACTTATTAAAAACTAATTAGCACTTATAAAAATTTATTAACAAGCTATTCAAAGTCGCGAGCATACATCTGCGCGTAATGACCCTTTTTAGCCATTAATTCATCATGAGTGCCCAGCTCCACAATACGCCCATTATCAAGCACCACAATGCGGTCTGCCGACTCAATGGTCGTTAAGCGATGGGCAATCACCAACGTGGTTCTATCTTTCATCACATTATCGAGGGCTTGTTGAATATAGTGCTCCGACTCATTATCAAGGGCACTGGTCGCCTCATCTAATATTAAAATCGGCGCATCCTTTAATAATGCGCGGGCGATAGATAAGCGCTGACGCTGACCGCCAGAGAGCTGCAAACCCTCCGCGCCAATCTCGCTTTGGTAGCCGTTAGGCATCTTCATAATAAAGTCATGCGCAAAGGCATCTTTTGCCGCCAGCTCAACCTCTGCTTGCGACTTATTTGCCAAGCTACCATAGGCAATATTATTAAAAATGGTAGTATTAAATAGCGTCACTTGCTGATTGACCATGGCGATTTGGGCGCGCAAACTCTCAAGCGTAATATCTTCAATCGCCATGCCATCCATGGTAATTTGTCCGGATGAGATCGGCAGGGTACGGGTAAATAAATTCACCAAGGACGACTTGCCAGCGCCACTACGACCTACTAAAGCGATGGTTTCACCCGCTTTAATGTCCAAGCTAAAGTCTTGTAAAGCAACGGTAGAATCGGGATAAACCAAACTGACCTTATCCAAGGTAATCTCACCTGATAATGTCGGATTTAATACGCCGCTATCTTGCTCCTCTGGCTCATCAAGTAGCGCAAAAATAGACTCCCCTGCCGCAATACCGCGCTGCAACTGCTGATTGACATCGGTGAGCGAGCGTACCGGCTTACTCAGTAGTCCGGCGGCGGCAATATAAGAGATAAATTCACCTGCTGAGATATCATTAATCACCTCAGGGCGCAGAGCCAGCCACACCACCACCGACATTGCCATCGCCATCAGCAGCTGAACCGCAGGGGTATTAATACTATTAGTCACCACCACTTTCATGCCTTGGCGCAGGTTATTTTTTGAGGTGTCATCGAAGCGCTTTGCCTCATACGCCTGCCCGCCGTAGTTCTTGACCACTTGATAACCGCTGATGACTTCATTGGTGATATGACTGACACTGCCCATGGTTTCTTGAATGCCTTTTGAGAGCTTCAAATAACGCTTAGAGGCAAAACGAATCAATAATAATATCGGCGGCAACACCAAAAATAATATAATGGTCAAGCGCCAATTACTATAAAGTAAAAATCCCAGCAGCGCGATAACGGTTAAACCATCACGCAATAGGGTTTTCATCGAATCAGTGCTCGCAGCGGTCACTTGCTCGACATCAAATATCAGTTTGGAGGATATCGTCCCTGCAGGATTAGCCAGATAAAACGCACTGGGCAAGCGCAACAGCTTATTAAACACTTGTACCCGCAGCTCATACACTAAGTTACGCGATACCAAAGCAGAATAGTAATTACCCAAAAAGCTACCGACCCCGCGCACAAAGAACAGCATAATAATTAACGCAGGAAACCAGTTTTGACGCGCTTGGTCATTTTGATTAATCGCGTCAGTGATGTACTGCAATAACTTGGCAATCCAAATCTCAGTGGCGGCATTAATGGCAAAACCTATCACCGTGAGCACCAGCGCCCACCAATAGGGCTTTAAATAGCGTAGCAGACGTAATAAGGTCTTAAGCTTAGGCGGCGGCGTCGCTAACACGAGAGGCGCTGTTTGCTTAGCAGAGTCAGCAGATTTAGAATGTTGGCTCATAAAAGCCTCATGTTAACAATGTGGGTTTAGCAAAAAGGTTTAAATATATGGCGACTATCAAGGCTAGTATTATTGTGGAAGTGCCTGACCAAGTGGCACCACCGTACTGATGTTTAAATTCAAAAATCCGAGCTTGCCGGCGACATCCATCACCTGCACCACTGATTGATGGGTGGCATTGGCATCGGCAGCAATCACAAATAATAAATCACGATTGGTGCCCGCCTCTTGTTGCAGCATATTAATCAGCTCAGCTTCACTGCTACTGGCAAGGCTAATGCCATTGACCAAATAACTGCCGTCTTCTTGCACCGCTACTTCTATGCTGTCTTGTTGCTCAGTGAGCGCCACGCCTTCCGCTTCAGGCAGAATGATATTCAAACGGCTAAAGTGATTAAAGGAGGTTGCCAATAATAAAAACACAATCAAAAACAACAAGCAATCAATCATCGGTGTTAGATTAATCTCAAGCGGTTCAACAGTAGGTTTTCTAAAACGCATGGCTCTCTCTTTAGTAAACGGAGTATTTAGTAGAGGAATGGGCTATTTAGCAGCCGCTTGTTTATCATCAAAGCCTAACACATCACTGCTATTATTAGGATATAAATCCGTCGGCAAAGCAGTTTTTTGATCCGCATGGGCAGGCAAATAAGCTTCGGCTAATAGCTGATAATCATATAACTCTTGTACCATCAGCCCCGCTTGGGTCTCAAATTGGGCATTAATATCGATAATACGGCGCTGAAAATAACGGTATGCTACCAATGCTGGAATCGCCACAATCATACCTGCTGCGGTGGTAATCAGCGCTTGCGAGACGCCCGCGGCAAGTAATGCAGGGTCTTGCATCGCGCCATCGGTTATCGCCAAAAACGAGGAAATAATGCCAAGCACCGTACCCAATAAGCCGAGCAAGGGGGCAATTGCGCCAATGGTACCGAGCATATTGATGTTTTTTTCTAACTGGTGAATCTGTACACTGGCACGGTTTTGCATGTGCATGGTCATCGACTCCAGACCATATTGCCGATATAGCAGCCCTGTCGCCAAAATATCGCCAAGCGGGGTTTTTTCTTTAACATTGAGCAATTGCGTACGTCCAATATCGCCGTTTTCACGTAGGCGCGTTATCAGCTGCTCACGTAAGCGGCTCGGGACAATTTTATCAAACTGCAAGGTACGACTGCGCTCAATGATGATAATCAAGGCAACAATTGAGCATAAGACGATGGGCGACATCAACCAGCCACCCGCTTTTACCAACTCCCACATAATGGCTCTCTTTTTAATAATTCAAACTGGTGGCGCTCGATAATCAATACCCAGCAAGACAATAACGGCTTGGTCACTTTAATACTATGAGCGTTTTAATAATAGGGTCACTTGCATAATAGGCTAGCTTTAAACCTCTAAATGCTTTAGCAGTGCCGCAAGCTCATCCTGATTATGAAACACTATCTCAATACTACCCTGACCTTCTTTTTTATATTTTAGCTTGACTTCTGCGCCTAATATATCGGTTAGGCGTTGGGTCAAACGCGCAGCATCATGGCTGTTGCCTGACGCATTCGGCTTAGATTTAGGCGCTGGATTTAGGATAGATTTTACCAGTCTTTCTGCCTCGCGCACGGTCATTCCGCCATCGATAATCTTTTGGGCGATGATGGGCTGCTGCTCAGAGGATAATGCCAATAAGGTACGCGCATGCCCCATATCAAGGGCGCTAGTGGCTAAATGGTCTTTTACAGTATCGTGCAATTGATTGAGACGCAGTAAGTTTGAGACCGTGGTACGCGCTTTGCCCACCACGTCGGCAATCATGGCATGGCTCATGCCAAATTCAGTATGAAAGCGTTGTAGCGCGGCAGCTTGCTCAATAACCGATAAATCTTCACGCTGGATATTTTCAATCAATGCCAGTGCAATCGCAAGCTCATCTGATAACGCGCGTTCAATCGCAGGAATAACCGCTTTGCCCGCCATTTTAGCCGCACGCCAGCGGCGCTCACCCGCGATAATCTCATGGGTCACTTGCGCATTACTTTTATCT
>DAIPIF010000055.1:0-10173 GCA_036770925.1 Psychrobacter sp. | reverse complement strand
AATGCAAGAGCGCCAACTTGAGCAAGTGATGCAGCAGTTTTATCATAAAAAGTTTAATGTGCTGATTTGCTCCACCATTATCGAAACCGGCATTGATGTGCCCAATGCCAATACCATTATCATTGAGCGCGCTGATAAATTTGGCTTGGCGCAATTACATCAGCTGCGTGGTCGAGTCGGGCGTAGTCATCATCAAGCGTACTGTTACTTACTGGTACCGTCCCTAAAAGCGCTAAAAGGCGATGCCAAACGTCGATTACATGCGATTGAACGGGCAAATACTTTGGGCGCAGGGTTTTTACTGGCCAGTGAAGATTTGGAGATTCGCGGCGCAGGCGAGCTACTGGGTAAACAGCAAAGCGGTAATATGCAGGCGATTGGTTTTAGCTTATATATGGATATGCTGGAGCGCGCGACCAAAGCCATTAAGGCGGGGAAAGAGCCTGATTTAAATACGCCGTTATCCTTAACCAGTGATATTAACTTGCACAGCTCAGCATTGATACCCGAAGAGTATTTGCATGACGTGCATCAGCGTTTACTGTTTTATAAGCGCATTAGCAATGCCGATGATAAAGACGCCCTGATGGATATCCGTACCGAAATGATTGACCGTTTTGGCGTTTTGCCAGACCAGACCAAGCAGTTATTTGCCATTCATGGACTGCGCATACACGCTGAGCCTTTGAAGATTAATAAGATTGATGCCAGTAGCAGTAGTGTGGTGTTTGAATTTGCGCCTGATACGCCTATTGATGCGATGGCTATTATCCAGCTGATTCAATCCAATGGTCAGCACTATCGTATGAATGGCGCCTCAGGTATCCGTTATAGTCATCCCGATAAGCTGGCAACCCCGCAGCAGCGTGTCGATAAGATACAGGAGCTGCTGCACTATTTTAGCGAGCATAAGGTGGCAGAACCAGCATAATGAGATACCTGAAATAACACTCCAGCCTATTTTGAGCACAGAGACAGTCAATGAGTAATGTGGCTACTTTATCGAGAGGATAACTGATAAAATAGTCGCATTATACTGCTATCTTATATTACTCCTCGGTCATACTATTTTATAATAAGAGAAACCCTCATTATGTTCCAATTGCATCCTAAACTTGCTGCTGATAGCTTTTTGGTTGGTGACTTCCCGTTATCAACTTGTCGCCTGATTAATGATTGCCAGTTTCCGTGGCTGATTTTGGTGCCGCGCGTCTCTGGTATTAAAGAATTATATGAGCTATCTGAGACGGACCAAACCCAGTTTTTGCGTGAGTCGAGCTGGTTATCAAGCCAACTTGCCAAGACCTTTCAGGCGGATAAAATGAATGTTGCTGCCCTTGGCAACCAAGTACCGCAGCTGCATTTTCATCATATCGTACGTTATGAGAATGATATGCAGTGGCCCAATCCCGTATGGGGCAAGCCTGCGGTGCCTTATACTCAAGAGGTGCTCGCGCAAATGCAACAAACCTTGATGATGGCATTACGTGGACATCATCAAATGCCATTTGACTGGCGCATGTAGTTTATTTATAGTTATTGATATACCGTTATAGCAGTCTGCGCTAACGCTATAACGGACGCTATAATGGAGAGGCACTTTTTCTTGCTAAAAGGTGCCTTTTTTATGAGCAAAGGCAGACGCCTTGTCGTGCTAATCCCTGATAATATCTAGGGATATTATAACCCGTCATCTATGAGTCACGAAATACTAAACCCCCGCTTATTGGCTTTTTTACTGGGATACGTAGCATGAGTTTTTTTAAAAAATGGACTGCCTTTAAGGTATCAAAGAATGAGGAGGTGGGTCGGTTTAATTATCCAGAAGTCTTGGTGCTTATTATCAGCGTGACTTTAATCCTTTATTATTATGAGTTTAGTCCCGCTGCCATTGCGCTATTTATGGTGATTGGTCTACCTAGTTTGATGATAGGGTTTTATAGCTATCGGCGTCCTCCGAGTTTTTGGATTTCTAATATCGTCGTTATTTTGATATCCGTGTTAATAGGGGTGATGCAGTTTTGTGGTGTGATAGCGCTCAGCTTAGCGTTGTGGGTGGGTATTCGGGTTATTAGCAGTGAACCTGAAAATAGATTACCGCTTATCGCGGTGTCTATCGTGTCGGCGCTGATGTTTTATTATGTCAGTATCACCTTATTAGGCGGTACTGAGATTGATTGTGGTACGAGCTTGTTATCACCAGCCATACTATTGGTCAGTGTCATGGCGATGTTATGGCAATTTTGGGTGGTGTATCATAAATATATAAGCTATGAGCAGACCGCCAAAGAGGCTACGGGGCGTATCAGTACGATGGTGTCGGTGGTCAATAAGCTGACTCGCTTTATACCGTCACAAATCTGGAAACCTATTGTCCAACATAATACGGTGGTCATGGTGTCAAACAAGCGCGTGAAGCTGTCGATTATGTTTTCAGATATTGTCGGTTTTACCGAGCTATCAGAGACGATAAGCGCCGATAATTTAGCGGATGTTTTGAACACTTATATCCACTGCATGACTGTTATCGCTGATAAACATAACGCGGTTATCGATAAATTTATCGGCGATGGTATGGTGTGTTTTTTTGGCGATCCTGAAAGCCGCGGTGCACGAGAGGATGCGCTGGCTTGTGTGGCGATGGCGATTGATATGCGCCGTGAAATACGCAGTCTGAAACATAAATGGCGCTTGATGGGTTTTGATGGCTTGGATGTGCGTATTGGTATCAATACGGATTATTGTCATGTGGGTAATTTTGGCAGTCAAAATCGTTTGAGTTATACGCTCATCGGCAAGGCGGCTAACCTTGCATCGCGTTTGGAGTCTGTCGCGGGCACGGGGGAGATTTTTATCAGTCAGCGCACTTATGATTATATCTCTCATGATTATGACTGCGAGTATGCCGGCAGTTATCAGCTCAAAGGTTTTCATGAAGATATCGGGGCATGGAAAGTGCTTGATCCCGATACCCATAAAGGACATTTATCCAAGTGGGTGGATCACACGTTGCCAGGGTTTAATCTGCATTTGAACTTTAAAGATATGCAAAATTATGACTATCCAGAAATAAAAACTCAGCTGGCTTTAGCACTGGAGCGGATGGAAAAAGAACAAAAAGCCATGAATGCTAAACTCACGCTAAATGATAAATAAAAAAGTCAGCTATTATAACAATAGCTGACTTTTTAAAATAACCGTGGGGGTTTGTTAGTGGTTCTCTTTTGCATGGTTCAAGGTATATTTAGGTATCTCAATCACTAAATCAGTATCCTCTACCATCACCTGACAGGATAGACGCGAATCAGGCTCTAAGCCCCACGCACGGTCTAACAAATCTGCCTCGATATCATCCATCTCATCCAAGCTGTTAAAGCCTTTACGCACCACCACGTGGCACGTGGTACAGGCTTTTGACATCTCGCACGCATGCTCGATTTTGATGCCTTTTTCTAACAGCGCTTTGCATAAATTGCTGCCCGCTTCTAGCTCAACTTCCGTGCCTTCAGGGCATATCTCAAAATGGGGTAGTATCGTAATTTTTGGCATAGGTATATATCCGCTGCTAATTTATTAAAAAAATGACTCTAAAATAAGTGTAATACTGGTTTTGATAGGTAGGTTTACTACAATACGCATGGCTGATTGTCACAGGCTACCAATCTTGAGCGCTGGTACCTGCCATGCTGCTTTTTACACTTTGGTTCATGATGCGCGCCGCAAAGCCGTCACTATGCGGCTTGAGCTTGGCTTTGTGCGCTTCAATGACGCTCAAGTCATTGCTAGTCAGCGCCGTCTGCATCTGTTGCATCTGTAGGGAGAGCGCTTGTTGCTCATCGGCAGTTAATAGGGCGGCAAATTCAGTCAGTGCTGATTGTAGCGCTAATAGTTCACGCTCCGCTTCTACTTTGGTCTCAATTAAGGAGCGTGCGTTTTTATCTTCTTCAGCATATTTGAAGCCTGAAATCAGCAACTGCTCTTTTTGTTCATCAGATAAACCATAAGAGGGCACGATATCGATTTTACTTTGAGTGCCGGTGGTCGTTTCTTGGGCGCTGACGGTCAGCTGCCCATTGGCATCGATACTAAAGGTGACCTCAATGCGCGCAAAGCCTGCTTTCATAGGCGGGATGCCATATAGCTCAAAGCGCCCCAGCGAGCGGCAGTTATCAACCGTGTCCCGCTCGCCTTGGACCACGTGGATAACCATGCCGGTTTGCCCGTCTTGATAGGTGGTAAACACTTGGCGTTTTTTGACGGGGATAGGGGTGTTGCGCGAGATAAGCACTTCAACCAAACCGCCCATCGTCTCTAAACCCAGTGATAGTGGCGTGACATCGAGTAATAGTAAGCGATTGTCGCCATTCCCATTAACCAGCTGATTAGCCGTTTGTGCTGCGCCCAGCGCCACTACTTCATCTGGATTCAGACGGCAGAGTGGCTCTTTGGCAAAAAAATCAGTCACTATCTGTTGTACCGCGGGCATGCGCGTTGAGCCGCCGACCAAGATAACCTCATCCAAGTCTTTAATCTCAAGCTTAGCATCCCTTAGCACTTGCTCGCAGACACTCAGCGTGCGGCGAGTGACGGGCTCTGCAATGGCTAGCAGCTCATCACGACTTAAAACGCCTTGATAAGATTGCTCGTTTATCATGATATCAATAGCAACGCTTTGGGTATCGGTTAGGGCTTGCTTATAGGCGCGTGCTTGCTGAGCCAATACTGATTTGTCATGTAAGCTGACCTCAGCAGGATTGATAGCTAGCTGTTTAATCAGCCAGTTGGTCAGCAAGCGGTCGATATCATCCCCACCAAGCGCGCTATTGCCGCCTGTTGCCAGCACTTCAAACACACCCTCATTGAGCTTTAAGATAGACACATCAAAAGTGCCGCCGCCCAAGTCATAAATCAGATAGTAATTTTCAAGGCGCTCTGTATTAGCCTCTTGTGTGGGTTTATCTAGACCATAAGCAACCGCTGCCGCTGTTGGCTCATTGAGTAATCGCAGCACATGGATACCGGCAGCTTGCGCGGCGTCTTTAGTCGCTTGGCGCTGCGCCTCATCAAAATAAGCCGGTACGGTAATCACTGCGCCGGCGATACTCTCATCAGGTAGCGCCGTGGTTGCGCGCTGCTTTAGTGCCTCTAAAATACGGGCTGACACCTCAACCGGAGAGACCGCACCTTGAGCAGTCATAAACGCGGGCATCGCATCATGACTGCCACTTAATTGATACGGATGCGAGAATTTAATATCGGTTTGGCTACGACCCATAAAACGCTTGGCAGAAATAATGGTATTTTGAGGATCCTCTGATAAATGCGCAAGCGCGCTATAGCCGACTAATGGCGCGCCGCTACTCGGATAATACACCACAGAGGGCAGCAAGGTGTCGCTACTGTCATTTGCCTTTAGCACTTGCGCTTTTCCTGAGCGCACAACCGCCACCAATGAGCGTGTCGTACCCAGATCGATACCCAGACCAAAGCGATGCTGGTGGGGCTTAGTACTTTGATTGGGTTCAGCAATTTGTAATAAAGACATAAGACAACTCAAAGATAAAATGAATGAAAAATAGAATTAATAAGGAGTAAGGCAGCAACCCATGATTCAATGAAAAATAAGCAAGCTTGCAGATTATACGGTATTATCCGCGCACTTTTAATGCCTTTATCCAAAAATCAATATTTAAACGGCACCCTAAACCCACATAAGGGCTTAGACATATAAGTCATCATCGGACTGGTCGGCATTGGCAAGCTCATCGAGCGCTATGGTAATATCGGCATCGAGTTTGACTAAGAACTTGAGCTTTTGGGTGGCATCAATTGCCGTTTGCCAGTCTTGGGCTTGATAAGCGTCACTAAAACGCTTTGATTGCATGCTTAAACGCTGCTCAATTTTTGGATGTAAAGGCTGTAAGCTCGCGTGGTTTTTATCCTCAATCGCCTCTTCTAAATCGATACGCAGCTGCATGGCATCCTCCAAAAACTCTAAATCGGCAATAGAATGCTCGATATTAAGGGCTTGTCCTGCGATATCCAATAAATAACCAGCACGGCTATCAGCGGCACTGAGCGTCTGATAGGCGTGATTGATAATGGCAGAAGCTTGCTCTGCTTGCTGCAACGCGCTCGCTTTATCGGTGCTATCTGCTGCCACAGTATCAGGATGATAGTGCTTTTGCAAAATACGCAAACGCTGGTCAAGCTCAGCTTGTGATAGCGTAAATTGTACAGGCTGTTCAAATAGTGCAAAAAAATTATCGAACTGAGCGTTTAAGGTTGCGTTTGCCATATCAGACACCTTGCGATTATTTATTATTTTAACAACGATTGCTGTAAAGGCTATTATATTGAGAGCCACTATAGTTATAGTGGCGCGCTATGGTATTAACGAGGGACAGTCAGCGCCCACTTTATACCGTAAAGGATTCACCACAGCCGCATTCGCCTTTTTGGTTGGGGTTGGTAAACTTAAAGCCTTCGTTTAAACCCTCTTTTTCGTAATCCATCAACAGCCCGTCCAGATATACCAAGCTTTTTGGGTCGATGAAAATACTAACACCACGGCTATCATAGCGAGTATCGTTGTCGTCAGGGGTATCGACGAACTCTAAAACATAAGCCAGTCCTGAGCAGCCCGCGGTACGGATACCCACTCGAATACCTTCGCCTGTGCCGCGATTGTCCAAAAACTCTCGGACATGCTGAGCGGCGCGTTCTGTCATTTCAATCATGCCAACTCCTATTTACTATCAGTGAGACCACATCAGTCATCCAAAGTAAGGCACCTGATAGCTTATTAATATCGTTTTTTGATAAAAAATTGATTTATGAGAAAATAAAAGGCGACAATTACATAAGCGTCATTGTCACCTCTATAGCGTCATCCGCTTATTATCACTTATTGCTACGCTTGCTACTTACTATCAAAAGTTACTACGCTCTAAAAGTGAGCGGGTCACTTATTCAGCAGCTGTCGCGTGCTTACCTTTATAGTCGCTAATGGCGGCTTTAATGGCGTCTTCTGCAAGTACAGAGCAATGCACTTTTACAGGGGGTAATGCAAGCTCTTCTGCGATATCGTTGTTTTTAATCTCGCCCGCTTGCTCTAAGCTTTTGCCTTTTAGCCACTCGGTAACCAGTGAACTTGAAGCAATCGCTGAACCGCAGCCGTAAGTTTTAAAACGTGCATCTTCGATAATGCCATTGTCATCGACTTGAATTTGCAGGCGCATCACGTCGCCACAAGCGGGAGCGCCAACCATACCCGTACCAACGTTTTTGGCGTCTTTATCAAGGTTGCCAACGTTGCGTGGGTTTTCATAATGATCAATCACTTGGTCACTGTAGGCCATGGGATTTTCTCCTAGTTAGATGATGAGTATCTATTAATGAACTCATCGATAATTGGGGTCAAACGCTTAACGGTCATGGTTTGAGTTATATGTTGTTAGGTCTAGTGTTCAGTCCATTCGACTGAATCTAAGTCCACGCCATCTTGATACATGTCCCAAAGAGGGGATAGGGCACGTAATTTGTCCACCGCACTATGCATTTGGCTCAGCACGGTATCGATATCTTCTTCAGTAGTATAACGTCCAAAACTGAAGCGAATCGAGCTATGGGCTAGCTCATCAGGACGACCGATGGCACGTAGTACATAAGAGGGTTCTAAGGTCGCTGAGGTACAGGCTGAACCTGATGACACCGCTAAGTCTTTTAGCGACATCATAAGAGACTCGCCCTCAACGAAGTTAAAGCTGATATTAACGATATTAGGCACGCTATTTTCAAGGTCGCCATTGAGATAAATCTCTTCGATATCTTGTAGTCCATCCCACAGCTTTTGACGTAATTTTGCCGCATGAGCATGGTCTTCTTCATAGCGCTCATTGGCTAACGCAAACGCGGCGCCCATACCGACGATTTGGTGGGTCGGTAGCGTACCTGAGCGCATACCACGCTCATGACCGCCGCCATGTTGCTCAGCTTTTAGGCGAATACGCGGCTTACGACGCACAAATAGAGCACCGATACCTTTAGGACCATAGGCTTTATGAGCTGAGAAGCTCATTAAGTCAACTTTAATCTTTTCGATATCTATCAGCACTTTGCCGACGGCTTGCGCGGCGTCAACATGAAAGACCACACCCGCGGCACGAGTAATCTCGCCAATAGCGGCAATATCAGTAATAGTGCCCAGCTCATTGTTAACGACCATCAGCGAGACTAAAATCGTATCTTCACGTAGCGCATCTTGGACTTGCTCTGGTGAGATAAGCCCTGTGCTTTGTTGTGGTACTAAATACGTAATCTCAAAGCCTTCTTGCTCAAGCTCGCGGCAGGTATCAAGCACTGCTTTATGCTCAATTCTGCTGGTAATAATATGCTTACCACGTCCTTGATAAAAGTGTGCTGCGCCTTTAATAGCAAGGTTATCTGATTCAGTTGCACCCGAGGTAAAAACGATTTCACGAGGGTCAGCATTAATCACATCAGCGACTTGTTGGCGCGCTGTTTCTACGGCTTCTTCAGCCTGCCAGCCATAGCCATGTGAGCGTGATGCTGGGTTACCAAACACGCCATCTATGGTCAGATATTCGCTCATTTTGGCGGCAACTGACTTGGCAACTGGCGTAGTAGCGGCATAATCTAAATATATAAGGTGGTTACTCATGCTGGGTTTGCCTCGCTGGTCGATAAAGTAATGTTAGAGATATTTTTGATAGCAATATCTTTTATAACGGTAAAGTTTTGGCGATTGGATACGGATTGCACATTTTCCATATCTAATAGTTGTGCCAATGTAATATGTTTCAAGTACTGCTCAATATGATTTGATAACGCACACCATAAGTCGTGAGTGAGGCACATAGAGCCGCCTTGACAGTCCCCTTGACCGCCGCATTGCATGGCATTGACGGATTCATCTACCGCCGTAATAATGCTCATGACATCAATCTCATCGAGTGGCTTTGCCAAATAGTAGCCGCCTGCTGCGCCGCGAATACTGGTCACCAAACCGCGTTTACGGAGTTTGGAGAACAGCTGTTCGAGATAGGAGATGGAGATAGATTGACGCTTGGCAATATCAGATAAGGAAACCGCGCCGTCTTGCTGGCTTGATTGTAACGCTAAATCAAGCAGTGCCGTTACCGCGTATCTACCCCGAGTGGTCAAGCGCATAAAATATCTCCAAAGTTAGCAAACAGCCATGGGTTAAGCTGATACAATAGCGCTATTATACTCAATCCCGACTAATTTAGTCAAGATTGAATTGTCACTGAATGGTTAATCCTATTGATTATAGTTATTTATAAAATAAATCAACGAACCAACCCTCATCCTAGCTCTGATTGCTCTGCTATTTTACTGCCTGCACTATAAACTTTGGGCGATATTAGCGCACAAAAGCGATAACGGTGGTGATGACGGCAATGACTGCCATCATAATGGCGGCGATAGTCAGGGTTTTTTGCTTGCTTTGCAGCTCTTTAACGGTGGTTTCAAGTTCGCGGTTTTTGATAGTCAATGCATTGATTTGGGTATGTTGCTCAGCGATGCGCTGTTTGTAATGGCTCTTTTTTTCCTGCATTTCAGCATCGCTAGGTGTGGGTTTGTTTTTATCGCCCTTCACCTTTTTGAGCACGCCTTGAATGAGACCGCCTAAGCCAACTTGAGTAATAAAGCGTTTAATCAGTTGTACTTGTTGCAAATCACCGCGCATTTGCAGCTTATCCACCGTTGCACTATCGTGACTGGTGACCGCTTTTAGTATCTCGATACTATAAGCATTGATGATAACGTCAGGCTCACTACGGTTTGCGGGTAAATTGGCGTCTAGCAATACCCCTTTATAGCTAAAAGTGGCAAAAACCTCCGTATGCGGCAAATAAAGGCGCAAGCACACCACAGTGCCTTGTTTCGCTAAGGGATAAGCCGCTTTACGCAATTCAGGGTCTAAGCGTAGCAACAGCGTCAATGCTGACTCAGTGAACACCAGAACGATATTAAGAAGAGAGTGAGACAACGTAGAACGCTTCATATAAATAATCCATTATAGTGGGCGGATAAATAGTAGCCGTTATAAACATAGTGATTATAAGCGTAACGGCTAAAAAGGTAAGTATTATAAAAAAGTTATTATTAGGTCCATGTTAAACGTTA
>DAIPIF010000054.1:0-10200 GCA_036770925.1 Psychrobacter sp. | reverse complement strand
GGCAGATAAAAACTTACTTTATTATCAGGTGGGTTTGACCTAAAATACCTGATACTATTATAAAAATGCTGCTTTATTTATGCGGCATTACATCACTGAAAGTGATAATATCGTCGGATAAAGTATTTTTTATATCGCGTCTCTGCTATATCGCCACTGCAAGTATTTAGGTAAACTTTTAGTGTACGCACAATTCATTAAGAGACATACCCGCTTATCCGCTAATTTGTTAAACTTTAACCACCGCTGTTCGTCATCATTCAAATAACTATTGAAAACCTTAGCCTATTTAATTTAATTCAAAGGAATGTCTATGTCTATCTATAACGCCCCGCTCAATGACATGCGCTTTATGCTAACGGACGTATTTAAAGCTGAAGAATTTTGGCAAAATAACGAGCAGCTCGCTCATGTTGACATGGAAACCGTCGATATGATTTTGGAAGAAATGGCAAAATTATCCAAAAATATCCTGCTGCCACTGAACCGCACTGGCGATGAAGAAGGTGCAACCTTTCACGGTGAAGGCGTGGTCACCACCCCGACTGGCTTTAAAGAGGCATATAAGCAATACGCAGAATCAGGCTGGGTTGGCTTGGGCGGCGACCCTGAATACGGTGGTCAAGGCTTTCCAAAAATGGTCACGATGCTGACCGAAGAGATGGTATTTACCACCAACCAATCCTTTGCTTTGTATCC
The DNA here is from genome assembly GCA_036770925.1 of Psychrobacter sp. GTDB lineage: Bacteria > Pseudomonadota > Gammaproteobacteria > Pseudomonadales > Moraxellaceae > Psychrobacter. The sequence goes on along the minus strand of DAIPIF010000054.1, from coordinate 9,501 downwards.
AAACTTAACCGTTGGCGCGACGATTTGTATGAATGCGGCGGCGTCTGAGGAACAAAAACAGACTTACTTAGAAAAAATGTACTCTGGCGAGTGGTCAGGCACCATGTGCTTAACTGAACCGCATGCCGGTACGGACTTAGGTATTATCAAAACCAAAGCGGTGCCGAACGATGATGGCAGCTATAATATCTCTGGTACAAAGATTTTTATCACCGGCGGCGAGCATGACTTGACCGATAATATCATTCATTTGGTATTGGCAAAAACCCCTAATGCACCTGCCGGCTCCAAAGGTATCTCGCTATTTGTGGTGCCCAAATTTTTGGTCAATGACGATGGTAGCTTAGGCGCGCGCAATACCTTGGCGGTCGGCTCTATCGAGCACAAAATGGGCATCAAAGCCTCAGCCACTTGTGTAATGAACTTTGATGAGGCAAAAGGTTGGATGGTTGGCGCTGAAAACACCGGTTTATCCTCGATGTTCATTATGATGAACTATGAGCGCGTCACCATGGGCTTGCAAGGGCTTGGCGGCTCAGAGCTTGCTTACCAAAACGCGGCACTTTATGCGCTTGAGCGTGGTCAAGGTCGTAGTGATAGCCAAATCCAAAGCCCTGAAAAACCTGCCGACGCTATCATTCACCATGCCGATGTACGCCGGATGTTACTGAATGCCAAAGTCAACTCTGAAGCCTCACGCTGCTTTGCGATGTATGTCGCGCAGCAATTGGATATTGCCAAATTCAGTACCGATGCTGAAGCCGCAAAAGCCGCCGATGCGCGCGTGGCATTATTGACCCCTATTGCCAAGGCATTCTTGACTGATAAAGCCCTAGAGGCGACGGTTGATTGCCAACAAGTATTTGGCGGTCATGGCTATATCCGCGAATGGGGTATGGAACAAATCGTCCGTGATACGCGCATCTCACAAATCTATGAAGGTGCCAACGGTATTCAGGCGCTCGATTTATTAGGTCGTAAAGTGGCACGCAATGACGGTAAATACATCACCCATTTCTTAGGCGAGATTCGTGATTTTGTCGCGGCGATGCAAGCAGACCACGGCATCAAACAAGCCACTTTAAAAGCCGCCGATACGGTTGAAACCCTAACCAAAACGGTACTGGAAAATATCAGCACGCGCAAAAATGAGATTAATGGTTGTGCAGTTGATTACATGCACGCCGTCGGTTATCTATGCTACTCTTACATGTTTGCCATGATGGTAGAGGCAGCTAATGGCAAAGAAGGCGAGTTTTATAGCAATAAAGCCAAGCTGGCGGACTACTTCGTGGGTCGCATACTACCGCGGCTAGGTGCGCATGCTCAAATGGTGCAAGCAGGCAGTGACCCTATCATGAGCTTTGATCTTGATTATTTTACTGCCGCTATCAGCTAAATAGGCGTTGATGATAGTAAGCCATAGGTATAAAAAGGACAGCTGACGGCTGTCCTTTTTAGTGTTCATACGGCTATTCTCCAAAGTTGTTATGCAAGCGCGTACAAGCGCAGAGTGTCCGTCAAATTAATTGCTAACAAATTAATTGACCCTCAAGACGCGGTTACGATTAAAATACCCTAAAGATGGCGCTCAAACAAGACAGCGCTAATAGCTGACTTACCATTTTTCCCGAGCATACAACCTTATCAATAATATCACCCTCCTTCCTTATATAATAAGAACAAAGGCTACGATGTGTCAGAGATAAAACGCATTTTACAACAAATTACCGCCTTAAGTGAGGTGCCTGAACCCTCAGTACTTAAACGCTTAATTGATGAGCTGCGGGTCACAGAAAAGCAGCCCAACCTTGCTAATGAAAACATCCAAGCGCTCATTGATATCCTGCGCCAGCATCCAGAATACGCGGACGGGCTTGCCAGCTTTGTGCTCAAGCTCATCATTCAATATCGCCAAATCGCCCTTTATACCGATACGGGCATCATGTCCGATGAGGGGTTTTCTAGTAATTTGCGGCGCTTGATTGGGCATCGGTTTTTACCCTTATTACCGCAAGAAGATTCTGTTATCGAACTGGTCGGCTACTTATTTAATAAGCCCTATGATGAGCGCTGGCTTGCGCAAATCGAGAAAGAAAAATGGACTGCGCTAGTCAGCTTAATGAGAGTATCCGAGGCGCATTTAAACCTAGTTGCCACGGCCAAAAACAATATCTTGAATGCGATTGTGATTTTATCCTACCGTATCAGTGGTATCGGCTTACATCCTGATTTGATGGAATTTTACCCACAGATACTGAATTATTCCGCCTCTTTTGTGGCACAAAACCAAGAAGCGGTACTGTTCGTCAATCAGTACCGAGAAGCGCATGAGCTCGATGCCTTAACGGATATTATCCCTGACAAGGCGGTCGATTCTGCCCCATTATTGGTGATGCTAGAGCAATGCGAGGATATTGTCAGCACGATTCGTAAGCGTATTTACAAAACCGGTATCTCCATTCGCCTGACCAATATGATGCTGCGCTTAGATCAAAGCTTGCAGCGGATGCGTATCCTCACAAAGCTTGTCAATACCGATAGTCAAAAGCGTGATAGTGCCTTAGTTGAACTGGTTCAGACCTTAATCATGGCAGCAAGGCAGCGCTATAGCATAAGCTATCTTATTGATATTAATACCAAACTGCTGTCACGTAAAGTTACCGACAACGCCAGTCGCGTCGGTGAGCACTATATCAGTACGGATAGGGCCGGCTACCAAAAGATGTTCAGAAAAGCCTCTATTGGCGGTTTTATCATTGCTTTTATGGCGACATTTAAGATACTGGCGTATCATTTGGCGCTAGCCCCTATGGGTCGGGCGTTTATTAATAGTATGATTTATGGTCTGGGCTTTGTGTTTATTCATGTGGTGCATGGTACTGTCGCCACCAAACAGCCTGCCATGACCGCGGCGGCGATTGCCTCTACCATATCCGATGGCTCTGGTAAAAAATCCCAACAATTGACTAAACTCTCAGAATTGGTGGTGGATATCTTGCGCACCCAGTTTATCGCGATTATGGGTAACGTCATGCTAGCCGTGCCCGTCGCGCTGATTATCTCCTTTGTGTGGCTACACTATACTGGCGCGCCAATGATTGGTAGTGCTAAAGCGGCAACCTTGCTGCATGATATTGACCCTTTTCACTCACTAGCCCTGCCCCATGCCGCTATCGCTGGGGTGTATTTATTTTTGGCAGGTCTTATTGCCGGTTACTATGATAACTTAGCCGTCTACAATCAAATCGGGGCACGTATTCGTCGGCATCGCCTGCTGAAGTTTTTACTGCCTAAAGCGTGGCTTGAGCGTTTTGGGGGCTTCATTGAAGCCAATCTTGGCGCGATTATGGGTAATTTTGTCTTTGGGGTATTTTTGGGTAGTACGGCAACCCTTGGCTTTATCTTTGGTTTACCGATTGATATTCGCCATATTGCCTTTGCATCGGCAAATTTAGCCCATGGCTTATTCAACGTCTCAGAGGCACAAATCAGTTGGGATTTGATCGTCGTATCCGTACTGGGAGTGGCACTGATTGGCTTAGTCAACTTAGTGGTAAGTTTTACCTTAGCGCTATTGGTCGCTCTACGCTCAAAAGAGGTCAAATTCTTTGAATGGAGTCAGCTGACGAGACTGGTTTTTGGGCATATGGTCAGCCATCCTTCAGACTTTATTTGGCCACGGCAAAAACCAATGAAATACGCCCGTATCAGTAGCCAAGGTCATATGATATTTGATGATAATCCTACTCAAAAAGGTCATACTCCGCTGCCGAGTAACTATGTGGTCAGACGCTTATCGGATGCGACAGTGATGCCCGAATCTGCCCATACTACCAGCCAGACCGCAACGACGACTGATATCCACTACGAACATCCCGCCAAAAACGAGCAGGATAATAGCACGCATAAATGCAATAAACACAGCGCCGCCGTATCGCAAAAACCGCTTGATGGCGCTGATACCTTAGTCAGTGAGTCGCCTAACAGCACGCTTTATAAAGATGACATCCAATATGATAACAGTAAAAAAATGCCAGAAGGCACTGCTGAAACTGTGGAGGACGCTCAACCTACGGAGCAGCTGATAACGGATGAGATAACGGGACAAAAAAATCCGACTGAAAGTATAGAGAAAAAAGCGACTGGCGATGCCAAGACGCCTTTGCCTAAACCTAAAAAACCACCTAATTTACCCAGTTAGAGCTTTATTGAGAAGGCTGATTCATAGGACAGTAGGCGCTTGAGCGGACGACCTGACCATCACCCAACCGATAAGCCAACAAGGCATTACCCCACACGCAGCCCCCATCAAGGGCGCGTGCATGCGGCAAATCCACCTCACCTTTGAGCGCTGCCCAATGCCCAAATAGTATCTTGCGCGCACGTGGCACTTGCCAGTCAAACCAAGGCGCAAAACCCTCAGGCATCGGCTCATCTAAACTGGACGAAAAACTAAACTCTAATGTGCCGTCGGCTTGACACAGGCGCATACGCGTGAAGTAGTTGGCAATAGCGCGCATCTTGGTAAAGCCATGAATACCCTCATGCCAGTCATCAGCAGTTTTGCTATACAGATGCGGCAACACTTTATCGAGCTGCTTTAGGCTGCCTTGCAATTGTGCTTGCAGCTGCTGTGCATAGTGCGCCGCTTCACTGATGCTCCAATGCGGTGGAATACCGGCGTGCACCAGTACCGTATCGGCATCAGGATAGACCAAAATAGGCTGATGACGTAACCAATTAAGCAGCTCATCGCTATCCTCTGCTGCAAAAATCGCTGCCGTTTTATCCTTTTTCTTCAGCTCAACCACACCGCGCCATACTGCCAATAAGTTCAAATCATGGTTGCCAAGCACCGTTGCCGCCGCACCTTGCTCACATAAGGCTTTTACCGTACGCAAGGTATTGAGCGAATCCTCACCGCGGGCCACTAAGTCACCGGCAAACCATAGCTTATCTTGTAGCGGGTCAAAATCTAGGGTAGTCAGTAAGTGTTGAAAGGCTTGATAACAGCCTTGCAAATCACCGATGACATATTGATGGCGAAAACTCATAAATCCTCAATGGTTCCTATTGATGAATACCGGCTTATTAATAGCCTTCGCTTAAAATCAAAAAAGTCCTTATTTAAGCGTTAGCCTAAAAATTCACACTAAAAACTTTCTTGTTTTTTAGCATGATTGCTCAGGGTCACAAAATCGCTGACACTTAGAGTTTCAGGGCGCGCTTGTGGGTCGATAGCACAAGCCGCAAAATCATCCTCATGCAAAGTGGGCAGCAGCGTTGAGTTTTTAAAGATAGCGCGCAAGGTTTTGCGGCGATGATTAAAAGTCTCACGTACCACAATGGCAAAATAATCCTCATCCTCAGCGACGATGGGCTTATTCACATGCGGGGTTAAGCGAAACACCGCACTGGTGACTTTAGGCGGCGGATTAAACGCGCCACGAGGCACAGTCAATAGATAATCGGTCTCACAATGATATTGCATAATGACCGATAGCCGACCATAAATCTTGCTGCCGACATCAGCAGTGATACGCTCGACCACTTCTTTTTGCAGCATAAAATGCATGTCTTCGATGACATCGGCGAAGCTTAGCAGATGGAACAATATCGGCGTGGAGATATTATAAGGCAGATTGCCCACCACGCGTAGCTTGCCACGCTCGGTACTATAAAACTCACGGTAATCGACATCCATGGCATTGGCTTTGATAATGGTGAAGTGCTGATGACTATTGGCACCGATACGAATACGCAAGCTGTCTGCTAAGTCACGATCCAGCTCAATAACCGTCATGGCATCCACTTCCGCTAGTAGCGGCTCCGTCAACGCGCCCATGCCCGGACCAATCTCCAGTAAATTATCATCACGCTCTAAGCGAATACTATCGACAATTTGGCGAATAACACTGCCATCATGTAAGAAGTTTTGACCAAAGCGTTTACGCGGTTGGTGTTTGGCAACTTGCAAACTGCTTGCAAGCGCTTGAGCATTGAAAGGACTTTTTGACATAAAGGATTCTTAATTAGGGATTTTTGATGAATTGAGGGCGCTATAAATGGCAAAATTATACCACAGCTCGTCATTTTGCTGTATTTTTGCGGTGGTTTTATAGGGTAATCATTTAAACCGTTTATTACGTCGCCTACTTTTAATAAGACCGGTTTAGGGGCTAACTAGACACCTAAAGCCCTAGCGATTACGCTCCTAACGCCTTATCCGCCATCTCATTTGCCATCACTAGCGCCTGATAAAGACTGGTCGCACTCGCGCCGCCGCGCCCTGCCAAATCCAGCGCCGTGCCATGGTCAACAGAGGTACGAATATAAGGCAAACCTAGCGTTAAATTAACCGTATCACCAAAGCCATGCGACTTCAGCACCGGCAAGCCTTGGTCATGATACATGGCGATGATGGCGTCACAATGTGCCAGATGCCTTGGGGTAAATAGCGTGTCCGCCGGCATCGCCTCAGAGATATCAACGCCGGCGTCGATAAATTCTTGCAATACTGGATTGATAATCTCAATCTCCTCCATCCCCAAATGCCCACCCTCGCCGGCATGCGGATTGAGACCACACACCAAGATACGCGGCTGCTCAATGCCAAATTTGCGACGCATATCATCAAGCACGATTTGTACCGTTTGCCGTACGTTGTCGCAGGTAATCGCCGCCGGTATGTCTTTAAGTGCTAAATGCGTGGTTACCAGAGCGACCTTCATCGCTGGATTGGCAAGCATCATCACCACTTTATCACAGCCGCTTTTTTGCATAAAAAACTCGGTATGACCACTGAACATGCTGCCGTCCAATAATTTAATATTGGCATCAATCAGCGCAGACTTTTGCAAGGGTCCAGTGACGATAGCGGCGACTGTTTTGTCGGCTGCCAGTTGATGCGCAATCTCTAACTGCCGCGCCACCATAATGGCATTATTAATATCAATGTGACCGGCAATCACCGGCGCGCCGCAAGGAATATCCAATAACGTAAAGGCACTGTTTTTATTAAGACTTTTATCAGGGTTCTGCGCTGCCATCTGCGTCATAAAGTCCTCAGCATCGACTGGCGCGGCGACCGTTTGCCAAACAGGACGGTGGGTTAACGCCTCCACTTTCATCAATTCGTCCGCGCGGGTTTGCAGGGCTTCATTCTCTGCAAGCACCCAAATAGGTCGTCCAAAATCTTGCAATTTTCCAGCGCTCGCTAATAGCAATACGATATCCATGCCGATACCTGCAGGCTCACCCGTGGTGATTAATAAAGGTCGTTTTTGCATCTTATTGTTATCCTTATTTTAATTTAAGTATTTGATACTATTTGTTTTATTATAAGCATTATAACAGTGTAAGGCTTTATGTGTTAAACCGGTAATACCGATAAAACAGACTGGCGGATGCAGAGATAGTTGTCGATGCGCTCTAAAATACGCCCAAGATGTGTTAAACTTCCGCTCTTAATTGTAGCATTTATCGCGTACTTATTAAGACCCGTTTTCAGGCTTTTATGATAAGCCACAGATAAATAACAAACTTTAAGATAGTAACGTTAAAATAACAAAACATGACGTTGAACACTATCCCCTTTTCATACCTTCATTCTTAAATACCTGAACTCTTAAATACCTTAACTCTTAAATAAAAATTAGGCACTCATGGCAGATACTGAAAAAACCGACGACTTACTCAATCAAACCCCACCGCACAATATTGATATTGAAAAGGCGCTGCTCGCCTCCTTGATGAGTATTGAGGAATCATATGATAAGATTGCCGATATCGTCACCAAAGATGACTTTTATGCCGGACGGCATCAGCATATTTTTGCAGCAATCGCCCATTTGGCAGCGGTCAATGAGCCGTATGATACGGTGATGGTACACGATTGGTTAGAGGCGCAAAAGCTGCTAAAAATGGCGGGCGGGGATAGCTATTTGGCAGATATTTTGAGCCAAAGCCCCGCCACTTTATTTAACTTGACCGCTTATGCCCAACGGGTGCGTGAGCTGTCCACTTTGCGCCAACTGATTACCACGGGCAATGAGATGCTCAGCCTCGCCTATAACCCAAAAGATCAGTCGGTCAGCGATATCTTAGACAGTGTCGAGGCGACTATTTTTAGTATCAATGAGCAGCATAATAAACGTGCTGAGCAGCGCGGACCCGTGGGTATTACCTCAGTATTGACCAATGTCGTGGATATCATTCAAGAGCTTAAAGCGAATCCTGATGGCATGATTGGATTGGAGACGCCTTTTTTAGAATTAAATAATAAAACCCAAGGGTTACAAGCAGGGGATTTGGTGATTGTGGCGGCGCGTCCGTCGATGGGTAAGACTACGTTTGCGATGAACTTGGCAGAAGGTATTTTATTCAACGAGGATTTGCCCGTGGTGGTGTTTTCGATGGAGATGCCCGCCGAGTCTATCGTTATGCGCTTGCTATCCTCGTGGGGGGCGATTAATCAGACCCATTTGCGCTCAGGGCAGATGAATGAGGATGAGTGGGCAAAGATGATGAATGCCATTCAGCATTTGCAGACCAAGCATTTATATATTGATGACAGTACCGCCCTGCCACCCTCCGAGCTGCGTTCGCGCTGTCGCCGCATCGCCAAAAACCACGATGGTAAACTGGGCGCTATCATCGTCGATTATCTGCAATTGATGAAAGTACCTAATCTCGATGGTAACCGTGTTGGCGAGATATCGGAGATTTCACGCAGTCTCAAAGCCTTAGCGCGTGAGCTTGAGTGTCCCGTTATCGCCTTATCACAGCTCAACCGTAGCCTTGAGAACCGTCCGAATAAGCGTCCGATTATGTCAGATTTGCGCGAATCAGGTGCGATTGAGCAAGATGCTGACTTGATTATGTTCATCTATCGCGATGAGGTTTATAATGAAAACTCAGACCACAAAGGCGTGGCTGAGATTATCATTGGTAAACAGCGTAACGGTCCTATCGGTACCATTCGTCTGGCGTTTGAGGGGCAATTTACCCGCTTTACCAACCTCACCCCAGAGTATTATCAAGGGGCGAGTTTTGATGATGAATAATACCTAAACCAGCCCTTTTTTATAAATAACAAAAATAACACCCTGTTAATTAAGAAGCTCACCATGCGCACTGCGACCATCACGATTAAACCTGCGGCTATCTCTCACAACTTGATGCAAGTCAAAAAGCGGGTGCCGAGCGCCAAAGTGCTCGCCATGGTCAAAGCCAATGCCTATGGTCACGGGATTGCTGCCGTATTGCCCGCACTTGAGCAGGCAGATGGTATTGGCGTGGCAAGCTGCACTGAAGCACTAGAGGCGCGGCAATTAGGCTGGCAAAAAACACTGGGGCTAATCGAGGGCGTCTTTAGCGCTGCTGAATGGCAACAGGCGATTGATTATGACTGTAGCTGTGTCATTCATCATATGCCGCAATTAAACTGGGCATTGGACACTGTAGCTCCTATAAATAGTCAGGCGCGTAACGTCTGGC
>DAIPIF010000053.1:0-10503 GCA_036770925.1 Psychrobacter sp. | reverse complement strand
GATTGCATAGGCAACAGTCATATAAAGACGTTATATGTATAACTATACCTTATTATACAGGGTCACGCTATGCGTTGCCTCATATAATTCATCATAATATCAATTAATCAACACGATAGTTGGGCGCTTCTTTGGTGATTTGTACGTCATGGACGTGCGACTCTTTCATACCTGCGGAGGTGACTTTGATAAATTCTGGTTTACGACGCATCTCTTCAATCGTAGCACAGCCCGTATAACCCATCGAGGAGCGCAAGCCGCCAACCAACTGATTGACAATACCGGCAACCGGACCTTTATAAGGGACGCGTCCCTCGATACCTTCTGGGACTAATTTTTCAACGCCCTCTTTGGCATCTTGGAAATAGCGGTCGGATGAGCCGTTTTGACCTGACATTGCGCCAAGGCTACCCATGCCGCGGTAGGCTTTATAATAGCGACCTTGGAATAACTCAACCTCACCCGGTGCCTCTTCAGTACCTGCCATTAATGAGCCAACCATGATGCACGACGCGCCAGCTGCAATGGCTTTTGCCATATCGCCTGAGTAGCGAATACCACCATCAGCAATCAGCGGAATGCTGTCTTGTAGGGCACTGGCGACATTATCAATAGCGGAGATTTGCGGTACACCGATACCGGCGATAATACGTGTGGTACAGATGGAGCCAGGACCGATACCGACTTTTACGGCATCAGCGCCCGCATCACGTAGGGCAAGGGCGGCGTCGCCTGTGGCAATATTACCACCGATAACTTGGATATTGGGATAGGTTCTTTTGATCCAAGCGACTTTATCTACCACGCCTTTTGAGTGACCATGAGCGGTATCAACGACTAGCACATCGACGTCAGCCGCAATCAGTGCCTCTACTCGTGCTTCGGTATCAGCGCCTGTGCCAACGGCAGCACCCACACGCAAACGACCATGGTCATCTCTGCAAGCATTAGGGTTGTTTTCTGCTTTGGCAAAGTCATTAACCGTAATTAAACCACGCAAACGGAACGCATCATCAATGACGATAACTTTTTCGATACGATGCTCGTGCAGCAGCTTTTTGATGTTTTCGTTACTCTCGCCTTCATGAACCGTGACCAGTTGCTCTTTTCGGGTCATGATTTGGCTGACAGGCTGTTTAAGATTGGTCTCAAAACGCCAGTCACGATGCGTGACGATACCCACTACTTTATCCGTACCTCTTTCAACCACTGGCACGCCTGAGATATTATTATCTTGGGTCAAACGTAGCAAATCGCCAATCGTCATCTCAGGATAAACGGTAATTGGGTCAACCACGGTACCCGCCTCAAACTTTTTAACCCGGCGTACTTGCATGGCTTGCTTGACGATATCCATGCTTTTATGCAAAATACCGATACCGCCCAATTGTGCCATGGTAATCGCCATCTCCGATTCGGTGACGGTATCCATAGCAGCCGAAACTAATGGCAAATTTAGTGTGATGTCTTTGGTTAAGCGAGTGGAGAGATTGGTCTCTTTTGGTAGGATTTCAGAATAGGCTGGTAACAATAAAACGTCATCAAAGGTCAAAGCTTCATCGACAATTCTTAACATACATACCCCTAGCGGTGGTTATCTTGATGGGTGGGATTGGGTATTAATACCTGAGCATGAATAAACTAAGGTTTAATAACACACATATCCCCTAAAAATAACGCCATATTATAACAAATAAGCGCTCTTGACGCATGATATTTTTTGTCAGCTTAGCTTACCAGTTCGCATTTTTTATCCAGAATAATAAGTGCTGACGAGCGTTAGCGCCAACGCTTGCTCTAAGTCTCCTTAAAGCTGATGTGCTCAGTTGGCAGATAGGTTTTTTGTTCATGAATAAATACCGAAGCATTGGCTCACGCACCGCCCATTCAGGCTCAAGCGCAAAGGCATCGTTAGGGGCAGCTGATACCCAGTCGCCCTCCATCATTTAATTTAATGCCGCCCATAAAAAAGCCAGCGCTGAGCTGACTTAATGGATAGGGTTTTGTCATTGCAAGGTAAGGCGCTTAAGCTTAAGCGCGTCGCCATGTGGTGCCAGCACGGCTGTCTTCAAGCTCAATGCCCGCCTCTTTTAATTGCACCCGTATCATATCCGCACGCGCAAAGTCTTTGTTAATTTTGGCATTGGCGCGTTCCATAATCAGCGCATCAATATCAGCATCACTAAAGCCTTCTGCTACCTTATCACCAATCATTGCCTGCAAAAACTGGCTGACTGGTTGCTGCACTATATTTAGAACTTGTGCTAAGGCTTTGAGCTGCTGCGCTTGTTGCCAAGCGGTCTCTATCTCTTGCGCTTTTATCGCTTTATTGATATCGCGTGCCAGCCCAAATAAAACGCTGATTGCGGCTGAAGTATTAAAATCATCATTCATCGCCTTGATAAAATCCTGCCCTGCAGGACTGGCATAAGCAGTTTTTATCACGTCATCATCCATCACAAGCGTTGCGTTTTTTTGCTGTTCCACTATTTTAAGGGCATTATATAATCTACTTAGGCTATTATGCGCCTCATCTAAAGCCACATCCGAGAAATTCACTTGACTGCGATAATGACTCGATAATAAGAAAAAGCGTACCGTTTCAGGCAGATAGCGCGCCATCACTTCACGAATGGTAAAAAAGTTATCCAAAGATTTGGACATCTTTTCGCCATCGACATTGATAAAGCCCACGTGCATCCATTGGCGGGCATACTCGCAGCCAGTCGCCGCCTCCGACTGCGCAATCTCATTTTCGTGATGCGGAAACTGCAAATCATGACCGCCACCATGAATATCAAAGGTATTGCCCAAGCATTTGGTGGACATTGCTGAGCACTCAATATGCCAACCCGGACGCCCCTGACCCCATGGTGATGCCCACTGCGGCTCATCAGGTTTTGCCGCTTTCCACAGGACAAAATCAAAAGGATTACGTTTATCATGTGAGCTCTCAACCCGTGAACCGGCTTGCATCTCATCCAAATTACGCTTGGATAATTTGCCATAATCAGCGAAACTATCAACCGCATAATAGACATCGCCATTAGCCGCCGCATAGGCATAATCACCGGTGACTAAGGTGTCAATCATGTGCTGCATCTCATCGATATGCTCAGTCGCACGTGGCTCAGCATTAGGACTGAGGCAGCCCAACGCGGCGGCATCTTGGTGCATCGCTTCAATAAAACGCTGAGTCAAAGCACTGATATCTTCGCCATTTTCGTTGGCACGGGCAATGATTTTGTCATCGATATCGGTAATATTACGCACATAATTGACCTCATAACCCAATTGCTGCATCCAGCGCACCGCCATATCAAAGGCAACCATCACCCGCGCATGTCCAATATGACAGTAATCATAAACGGTCATGCCGCACACATACATGCCGACTTTGCCCGCAACCAATGGCTTGAGTATTTGCTTGCGCCCCGTTAATGAGTCATAAATAGACAGTTGTGACCTGGCATCGGTCAATGAGATGGTCATAAAAGGTCGCCTTTTCATTAAAATATGTTGGGTAAATAAAACAATAGATAACACAGGATATCTTTATAAAATAAGTCTGAGTGTCGCCACCCTGTATCTTAGCGAAAATAGCCATAAAATACTACAAGGGTCGCGCCATAACGCAACGGCAATCCTCACCATCAACACAAAATGCTATCATACCGCTCCAAATTTAAAACAATCAAAAATAAGGACGCCCAATGGGAAATCGTTTAAGCAAAATATATACCCGTACTGGAGATGACGGCAGCACTGGCATGGCAGATGGGAGTCGCCTCAGCAAAGGTGACGCGCTATTTAGTGTGATGGGCGATGTGGATGAACTCAACTCCCACGTGGGACTGATACGCGCCCAGCTTAGCCAAGCTATCACTGCTGCTAGCAAGGGTTTACAGCCACTGCCTGAACGTTTGCAATCACAATTGGCGGACTTCAGCCAAGCGCTTATTATCATTCAGCATTTACTATTTAATATCGGTGGCGAGCTTGCCATGCCAGAATATGAGGGCATTACTGCCACTCACATCGACTGGCTAGAGCAGCAAATCGATGCGATGAATAGCACACTGCCGCCGCTAAAGGACTTTATTTTGCCGACAGGGTCAGTATTGGTCAGTCAGCTGCATGTGGCGCGCACCGTTTGCCGCCGTGCGGAACGCCAAGCCGTTATCCTACAACAGCAGCGCCCAGACGCGATTCGTAACACTGCCGTCAGCTTAATCAATCGCTTATCTGACTGGTTATTTGTTGCGGCACGGTTTTGCACTGACCCTGCGCATATCTCTGAGGTCTTGTGGGATTCTCAAGTATTACAAAACCTAACCGTTAAATAAAAATTCATTTTAAAACCAACACATCTTAGTCCTTTGAATAAAAAAACGCTCGTAATGCTAACATTGCGAGCGTTTTTTAGGGCGACTGATTAAGTGTTTATCTTTATTTAAAGCTAATATTGCCGCTAAAAACAACTCTTAATAAGTGGCGCTGTCATCTTCGATAATCACCATGTCAATAGTGTCATCTTTGGGCACAGCAGCTGGTGCTTTATCACTAGGCGTCGGCGTTGCGGTGCTTGGCACGCTACTCGACTGCTCCGTATTTTGTGTAATCGTTGCTGGCTTAACGGGCTGCGTAGGTTGTACAGGCTTCGGCGGTGTGATGCGAGCAGGCTGACGCTCCACTTGACGTTCCCGCTGTTGTTCTGCGGCGGCGCGACGACGGGCGTCAGCTTGGGCTTGACGCTGCGCTTGCTGCACATCGAGCACCATCTTAAATGCAGATCCTGCCATCACATCAGCGACGATGGTAGTCAGTGCAGGCTGCCCTGCGATACGCGCTTGGACTTGCCCGTCTTTGGCGCCCACGACATAACTAAAGGCATCATCGACGAGCATATTATTATTAATACGGATATTGTCCTCTGCCAAACGCGTCTGCAAGCTTGGCAAATTATTAGCCGCTTGTACTTCGCTGGCTTGATACAAATCCTCACTCGGCAACGTCATACTCACGCTCGCCTGACAAGTGGTCATGCCATTGGCATTAGCTTCTTGTAAAACAGCGGCATTTTGGACATCAATTAAGATAGTACCGACTTTATCACGCACCACATTACTATCAATGCTCACTTCAGCACTATTCGCATAATTAGCCGCCAAAATTTGCGCCTGCTGATTCAGCGTGTCTTTGAGCGCTATTTTCAAGCGATCTTGTACCAAAGGGTCATCACAACTCACAGCAGGAGCAACGGCGCTATTATCCACCACGGCCGGTTCAGCATCAGCGGCATTTTCATTGTTATCTGAGCGATTACACCCTGTCAGCACCAAACCGCATATCAAACCTACTCCAGCGATATATTGCCACTTGACTGTTTTACTACTTGCTACGCTCATACTCATCTTGCTCCCGAATGACTCATTCTTGCGACTATCAATTATCAATAATAGATAGCCTTTAAAGTAATATCACCACTTACATAAGTCGTGACTGATGTTAAAATTCCGCTATTATACGGTGTTTACACGCAATGGTCATTAGCCTAGCCCCTTGATATGTAAATATAATCTTTGATTATCAGCAAATATTTCATTTAGTTGCAAAAATATAACAATCGCTCATAATTATGAGGGTTATGCTCACTCAAACTACTCTTAAAATCGGAGTAGTGCTAAGAGGTCGTGATAAAAGGTGACAAACTATATCTCTCTATCTTTTGTGATAGCGCTAACTGATAAGTAGCTCTTATGATGATTGACTTTAAAAACACCCTATTATTAGGACATCGCGGCGCACGCCATGAAGCGCCAGAAAACACCTTATTTGGGTTTCAGCATGCCCAGCGTTTGCAGCCTTATGGCTTATCAGGGATTGAATGTGATGTGCAACTCACCCATGATGGGCAGTTGATTGTGTTTCATGATGATACTTTGCAGCGCTTATGTCGAGCACAAGCACGTATTGACCAATTAAATCTCGTTGAAATTCAGCGCCACTTACCGCTAGGGCATCCCATTATCACACTTGATGACTTATTACAGTATTTATCAGCACACTCATCAAATCCTTTAGCGCAAACACGCTGCGCCTTTAGCCATATTGAGATTGAGATAAAAACCCATGAGCGCACGAATTATCTCAAAATGGCGCGCGCATTAAGCCGTTATTTGACCGATAGCCCGCATGCATGCCTACCGCTTGTGCTCACCAGTTTTGATACGCAGCTACTCGCATTATTACAGCGCGATACGCTATTGAGCCGTCTGCCGCGCGGTTTATTGATACGCGATTCACACTCCTTAATATCAGCGCCCACCGCTTTGCAGCTCGGCTGTCGGCGACTGGGGATTTATTATCCTCTGCTGCATCAAACCCTCATCCGATATTACCATCGTTACGGTTTATCAGTCAGTGCTTGGACCGTCAACGATATTGCAGCCCTTAAACAACTGATACACTGGCAGGTCGACACCATTATTACTGACATCCCCTCTCAGCTATTAAAGCCTTAAGAGCCATTCAATATAGTGCCTGAATATCAGGTCAAAATCGGCAGGATAAGGCGCAATATTCTCGAACAAATTTGGATACTGATTTACATTTTCTATCTATTCCTGAAAGATAGAAAGGCGTTCGAGAATAATATCGCATAACTCATACAAGTTATTGTTATTTAGCAATATTTTTCTAGTGTATAAGTGTTCACTTTGCTATAGATTTAGGGTAATATAGAGGCTGAAACTAATACCGTTAGGGATATTATATGATTGCAAAAAAAGCAATGGGTTTACCGCTTAAAGCCTTACGTTTGGCTATCAAGTCTGGTGATACATTAATACAGACTGCTGGCACTCAAGCACTGCGCGTAAAAACGTGGTTTGATGATGAGGCGAGTACCATTAGTGGACAGCCGACGACCAAACGCGGCTATCTAAATAAGGCGACTGATGAGGATGCTCATAATAAGTCGTCTAAAGCATCCACCCAAAGCGTGGGCGCTCAGACTAGCCATAGCACCGCTTTAACCGATGAGCCTATCGATATCCGTGAGCTTGAGTTTACTAAAGCACCGATTAACTGGATACCGGCGACAGTCTTAATCGCAACGCCACTTGCTGCTGCGGTCATTACGCCATGGTATCTGTTTACCCACCAAGTGAGCGCGCCTGTTTGGGGTGTCTTTGGTGCCTTTATGGTATGGACCGGTATTAGTATCACCGCAGGCTATCACCGTTTACTATCGCATCGTGCTTATAAAGCGCATCCGCTGGTCAAAAACTTTTTATTGCTAGGCTCAACCCTTGCGGTACAAGGCTCCGCCTTTGATTGGGTGTCAGGTCACCGTAGCCATCACCGTCATGTTGATGACCGTATCGATGATCCGTACTCCGCTAAGCGTGGATTTTTCTTCAGTCATATCGGTTGGATGTTACGCAATTATCCCAGTGGTAAGTTTGACTATAAGAACATTCCTGATTTGACCAAAGATAGAGTGCTACAGATTCAGCATAAATATTATGGTCTGTGGGTACTTGCCACTAACGTAGGTCTAGTCGCGGCTATCGGTTGGTTACTGGGTGATGTTTGGGGCACGTTGGTACTTGCTGGACTGCTGCGTTTGGTGTTGACCCATCACTTTACCTTCTTTATCAACTCGCTCTGCCATATCAGCGGTACTCGTCCTTATACCGATACCAACTCGGCGCGTGATAACGGATTTTTAGCACTCTTTACTTGGGGTGAGGGTTATCATAACTATCATCACTTCTTCCAATACGACTATCGTAACGGCGTAAAATGGTGGCAGTATGATCCTACGAAATGGCTGATTGCTGGTTTGTCTAAAATCGGTCTCACCAGTGAGCTGCGCACAGTGGACGATACGACTATTAAGCATGCTGAAGTGCAAATGCAGTTCAAATATGCGCAAGAGAAAATCGATAAAGAAGAAGCAACTGGCTTGGCGATTCCGCAAGCGATGCAAAGTTTCCAAGACCGCATCAAGTTTGAATATGCTGCCTTTACGCAAACGGTAGAAGAGTGGCAAGCACTTAAAGCCAAAGCGATTGAGATGAAAAAGACAGAGTTCGCCGATCGCTTGCACGAAGTGGATGAAAATCTAAAGCATGAATATGCCAAAATTGAGCAAAAAATCCATGAGCATAACGATAATCTAAAAATGGCTTTTCGCTCTATTAATCATACCAAAAAAGCGGCTTAAGTTTTCACTGAGTAGCTATCTTTTAAGCCCTCTATCTGTCATGCAGATAGAGGGCTTTTTAATGTCCATTTTTATAATATGTTATAGTGGTTTATTGCTCTTTACGCTTTTATATGGACAACCCTTATGCGCCACCACAATACTTATGTCAATTTAGATACTCGTCTTTATCATCAGCAGTCGCCTACTCCTCTGGAAAATCCACGCGCCGGACACTTTAATCAGCAAGTCGCTGCCCAATTAGGCTGGCTTGAGGATGAGGATCTGATGGCACGTTGGGTTGAGATTATCGGCGGGCAGTATGTGCCGATAGCGTTTAAGCCGCTCGCCATGGCATATGCTGGGCATCAATTTGGGCAATGGGCAGGTCAGCTCGGCGATGGTCGTGGGCTACTGATGGCGCAGGTACTCGATAATAACGATAAACTACAAGACTTACACCTCAAAGGCTGCGGGCTGACGCCTTATTCGCGGATGGGTGATGGACGGGCGGTACTGCGTAGTACTATTCGTGAGTATTTGTGTGGTCATGCGTTGACTCAAGTGGGTATTGCTTCCTCAAATGCGCTAGGTTTTGTGGTGTCTGATACGCCGATACGCCGCGAGCGGATGGAGGCAGGGGCGGCATTGATGCGGGTGGCTGATAGCCATATTCGCCTTGGGCATATCGAGTGGATTGCCAGCTTTGCGCCAGATTTACTCGCTGAATTCACTGACTATATGATAGATACCTATTATCCAGAATGCCGCGATAGTGAGACGCCTGTATTGGCATTTTTGCAGGCGGTGGTGCAGCGTACGGCACGGATGATTGCTGATTGGCAATTGATTGGTTTTGCGCATGGGGTGATGAATACGGATAACTTGTCGATTACCGGCAGCACCTTAGACTTTGGACCATTTGGTTTTATGGAGCGTTTTAATCCTACTTGGATTAATAACCACTCTGACCATAGTGGACGTTATACGTATCAAAACCAGCCAGCTATTGGGCATTGGAATCTCAATATTTGGCTGACGCATTTTATGCGTTTGACCCAGTTTGGCGTGACCCGTGAGAGTTTAGCAGAGGTTTTGGCAGTGTATGAGCCGACCTTTATGCAGCATTATCAGCAAGGACTGTGCAAAAAGCTCGGACTGCCGCATCAAACCGCGAGCTTGAAGCTAGCGTTTGAGTTTTTGACCTTATTAGAAGATAATTTGCTCGATTATACCAATAGTTTTCGTGCCCTGTTAGCGGTTGTTGCGCCTGATATTTATCCTCATGAACAGCAACTCCTGAGTACCATACACGCTGAGCTGAATAATGAGGCGCAAGCATTATGGCAGGATTGGTGCGGGCGTTATTTATCAGCCATTGCAGCGCTACATACTGAGCAGGTACAAAATAGTATACAAAGCAATAATCCTGCTTATATATTGCGTAATGATATGGCACAGCGGGCGATTACAGCCGCTGAGCAAGGACAGTTCGAGGAAGTCGCTCGTTTGTACGAGTTACTTGCCAGTCCTTATCAGGTGCAAGATATCGCGACGGCACTTGATAGCATGCCGCCGGCAGCGCATGCACCGCAATTGCCGATTAGTTGTTCGTCATAACCTCCTGTTTTTAAGTGGAATTCAGCTCATCTTTATAGTGGCATGACCTATTAAGGTACTAAAGACTGAATACACCATTACTATATAGTTTATTTGTTTTATCATCACTGACTAGGCAGTGAATTACCAATAGTGCTAGAATAGCACTCTTTGTACACTTGCTGTTTATGACGCGACCTTTGAGCGCGGTTTTGTGCCACTTTTTAGCTTAACAGCATGTTTTATTGCGCTTATGCTTATAGTTTGCCCTTAGTTCTGTACCATTCCCTTTATTTATTGCAACCATGGCTATTATTATGAATGACGATACCACTTTGAATATGGATAATTCTCACTCTGAAAAAGAGCAGTTTGAACGCGCTGCCCTACATTATCATGAGTTTCCAAGACCCGGTAAAATCTCTGTCACCCCTATCAAACAGTTGGCTAACCAACGTGATTTGGCATTGGCATATTCACCTGGCGTTGCGATACCTTGCCTTGAAATCCAAAGAGATCCCACTTTGGCGGCTAAATATACCGCCCGTAGCAACTTAGTTGGGGTTATTACTAACGGTACAGCGGTATTGGGTTTGGGTAATATTGGACCATTGGCATCAAAGCCCGTCATGGAAGGTAAAGGCGTTTTATTCAAAAAGTTTGCAGGTATCGATGTTTTTGATATCGAAATA
>DAIPIF010000052.1:4469-10528 GCA_036770925.1 Psychrobacter sp. | reverse complement strand
AATAATCGCTGAAACGTTATGCAACGTCTCCACGTTATTGACCACGGTTGGACGACCCCAAGCCCCTGCCACTTGTGGAAAGGGTGGCTTAGTACGGGGGTTAGCGCGGCGACCTTCTAGACAGTTAATCAAAGCAGTCTCTTCACCGCAAATATAACGCCCTGCACCGGTATGCACATGCAAATCAAAACTATAACCTGAACCTAAGATATCATCGCCGACCAAATTATTAGCGCGCATCTCATCAAGCGCGGCATTGAGACGCTCAGCGGCAAGGATATACTCACCACGAATAAAGATATAACCGGCGGTTGCCCCAATCGCATAAGCCGATATCAGCATCCCTTCAATCAGCTGAAACGGTAGGCGCTCCATCAACAGACGGTCTTTAAAGGTGCCCGGCTCCATCTCATCGGCGTTACACACCAGATAGCGTGGACCGCCGTCCGGTGGTGCCATCAGCGACCACTTAATACCTGCGGGGAAACCTGCGCCGCCACGACCTTTGATTACCGCCTCTTTAATGGTCTTTAAGGTATCGTCTGGCGATTGATTTAAAGCTATTTTGAGCGCCTCAAAACCACGTAAGGATTCATAAGTGGCCAAATCCAATACCGCATCATGATGCGCTAAACGCCACGTCAGTGGTTTGGTTTCACTAGTAGCGGTGGCTTTGTCGCCATAGACGGGGATACGCTGCTGGTTAAGTTGGCTTGGCGCTTTGCCTTGTGCTCGCAGTGCAATCTGCTCTGAAACCGTTAATCTCATGCGTATAGCTCCAACAATTGGGCAACCTCGGTAGGCTGCACAGGACCGTAGGTATCTTCATCAATCAATACGGCAGGACCTTTATCACAGTTACCTAAACAACAAATCGGTAATAAAGTAAAACGACCATCAGCGGTGGTTTGACCATATTCAATACCCAATTGCGCTCTAAACGCCGCTGACAATGCCTCATAACCGGTCAAATAACAGGCGACTGAGTCACAAATCAAGATAACATGACGCCCGACAGGCTGACGATAAATACGGTTAAAAAAGGTCGCCACGCCATCAAGGTCGGTAATGGGAATATCTAACATATTAGCAATCGCATTCACTTGCGCGTCATCAACCCAGCCATTGCGTTTTTGCACAATTTTTAGGGCGTCGAGCGAGGCGGCACGGGGATGCGGATAATGATGCATAAACTCATGGATGGACGCTATCTCAGCGCTCGTCAAAATGCTTTCGACATCTACTTTGGGCGCTTTATCAGTAACAATTTTCATAATACTTTTTCTATCCTTACTCATCACGCTAGGGGCTATCACAAAACCTGTTTACCATTCATTCATGTAGGTAATTCAGGGATTTAGCGATCACAATCTGCCATAACAATATCAATAGAAGCTAAATACATGATGGCATCGGACACCAGCGAGCCATTAATGACTGACGGCATCTGTTGCAAATGCGCAAATGTCGGAGTACGAATACGCGTACGATAGCTCATCGTGGCTTTATCTGAGGTGATGTAATAACTATTCAGACCTTTGGTTGCCTCAACGATAGTAGCGCACTCGCCCGCAGGCATCACAGGACCCCACGATACCGAGATAAAGTGGTTAATTAAGGTCTCAATATCATTTAAAGTGCGGTCTTTCGGTGGCGGTACGGTCAAGGGATGGTCGGCTTTATAAGGACCTTGCGGCATATTATCCATACACTGTTTGATAATACGCATGGACTGGCGTATCTCTTCAATCTTCAGCATACAGCGGTCATAGGCATCACCGTTATAACCGACAGGCACTTCAAAATCGTAATTCTCATAACCCATATAAGGACGGGCTTTACGCAAGTCAAAATCAACCCCAGTGGCACGCAAACCAGCACCGGTCACGCCCCACGCCAAGGCTTGCTTGGCATTATATTGCGCCACGCCTTGCGTACGTCCTTTGAGCACGCTGTTTTGTAATGCCGCTTTGACGTATTCGTCCAGACGTTTGGGCATCCATTCTAAAAACTCACGCACCAGTCGCTGCCAGCCACGCGGTAAATCGTGTGCCGTACCACCAATACGGAACCACGCCGGATGCATCCGATAACCGGTTACGGCTTCGATGACGTCATAAGCTTTTTGGCGGTCAGTAAACATATAAAACACGGGCGTCATGCCGCCGGCATCTTGAATAAACGTCCCGACAAACAGCAGATTATTGGTGATACGGAAAAACTCACTCATCATCACGCGAATGGTTTCAGCACGCGGTGGAATGGTAATCCCTGCCAGTTTTTCAACCGACATGATATACGGTAGCTCATTCATCACCCCGCCAAGATAATCAATGCGGTCGGTATAAGGAATATAGGAGTGCCACGTTTGCCGCTCCGCCATTTTTTCAGCGCCGCGGTGGTGATAGCCAATATCTGGGATACAGTCAACAATCTCCTCACCATCAAGCTGCAACACCAATCTAAAGGCACCGTGAGCTGAGGGGTGGTTAGGACCGATATTCAAGAACATAAAGTCCTCGTCACGACCTGAGCGCTTCATGCCCCATTCTTCAGGCACAAAACGCAGATTTTCTTGCTCGTATTCTTGTTTAGCGGTATTCAAAAAGTAAGGGGTAAATTCAGTCGCCCGCGCGTGATACTCTTTACGTAGCGGATGACCTTCCCAATATTTTGGCAATAAAATACGGGTCAAATGCGGATGCCCCGTAAAGACAATCCCAAACATATCCCACACTTCACGCTCATACCAGTTGGCATTGGGCCAAACCTTAGTAGCGGTTGGGATATTAAGATCCTCTTCACTGAGCGCCACTTTGATGCGCACATCACTATTACGCTCAAGCGACATCAGATGATAAAACACCGTAAAATCACTGGCGGGCAACCCTTGACGATGTTGGCGCAGGCGCTCATCTATCGCCGATAAGTCAAATAACATGACATAGGGCTTGGGCAATTGACGCAAAAATAACAGGATATCCAACAGGTCAGCACGTGCGACCCAAACCGTCGGAATCTCATCAACGGTCTGCTGAACGACAAATTTGCCAGCATACTTCTGTTCCAGCTCTATGATAACCGCTGGTACAGGCTTAATCTTAGGGTCTCTATTTTCGACTACCGTGACCATGAATGATATCTTCCTTCATTAATCATAACTGACTGTGATGAGTGCAAAACTACTAAAGGCTAAACATTTTTTACCAGATAGTTTTTTAGCTAAAAAATCGAAGCAAGCATGACAACGCTTCAAGGCTTAATCTTCAGCTACCAAACTAAATAGCTATCTAAATACTATCAGGACTGCGCAGGTTTTTGACCGCGATACGATCCGCCTGTTTACGGTCACGCTCAGGCGTCATTTGCGGCTGATAAATCCCTTGGTCTTTCATATGAATACCGAGTGGACGACGCTCTTTGGTAATCGACTCTTGCAATAGCATCAACGCTTGAATCAACGCCTCAGGGCGCGGTGGACAGCCAGGGACATAGACATCAACGGGAATGATTTTATCAACGCCTTGCACCACAGAATAGATATCATACATGCCGCCTGAGTTGGCACAAGCACCCATCGAGATGACCCATTTTGGCTCCAGCATTTGCTCATACAGACGCTGAATAACCGGTGCCATCTTAATAAAACAGGTTCCTGCGACAATCATCACATCCGCCTGACGCGGCGAGGCGCGAATCACTTCAGCCCCAAAGCGTGACAAGTCATGCACCGCAGTTAACGTCGTCGCATACTCAACATAACAGCACGAGGTTCCAAAGTTAAACGGCCATAATGAGTGCTTGCGCCCCCAGTTAGCCGTTGAGTGCACCATGTCCTCTAAGCGTCCCATAAAGACGTTTTTATCCACTTCATCGGCGATAGGGTCACTGACGGTTTGACGACTCTGTGCAGGATACGTCTCTGCATCAGGATTGGCTTTTGTTAGGGTGTATTTCATAACAGACCACCTTTAAATTGAGGGCGAATATCTTATCTACTTAACCTGCTACTTGTTGCCCAACTTTTTATCAGGCGCAGCAAAGTCCACCGAGGTAATACTACCTTCAGTGTTAATATTATGATCGATATTTTGCATATGGCGACGATTGACATCGATACTATTCGAGACATTAATCTGCCCTGATGACTGCGCCGGTATTTTGCCCGTAGGATCGACCATCAGCTCATCAACGCCATCAAACTTAGTGATATCCGCTAAGTTGAAGCCCGCAGGCGCGGCATAAAGACGAGGTTTTTTACGCATTCTGTCCGCAGGTGACCAGTTCATCGCACCCAAACCCAGCTCATAAATCAAGCCCACGATCAGAATACCAATAAAAACGGCCGCCCCTGCAAACCCAAGCCAGCCGACATCACGCACCGATACGGCATACGCATATAAATACAAGGCTTCTAAATCGAAGATAACAAAGAAAATGGCTACTAAATAGAATTTGGCAGACAAACGAATACGGGCGTTGCCAGCTCCGACAACACCCGCCTCAAATATCTCTTCTTTTTGTAAGCCGTGCGAACGTCCACCGAGCAGACGTGGAACGACCAGCATAAAGACAACCAAACCGATAGCGGCTAGAATAAAAGCAACGGCTGACCAATTAAAGGCAGACATGATAATACGTGCTCCTCACCCAATCTAGTCTTTAGAACACCTAAGCTGACCTATATAGGCTACTGTCAGATGTCCATAACGCAGATAAAAACACAGATTAACATATGAGCAAACGTGACAAAACGAGCCCATATATATAATTATGCTGGTAATGGCCACTTATCAAAATTATTGACGATAGTGCAAATGATATCAGCCGCGCAGACCGCGAGTCTGTACGTAAATAATGGCTGGTCACAAGACGCATCTTTTTAACAACGCGGGATAAATTTATTAAATCAATAGCATAATTAACCATTTCATTGATTTAATAACTCATTACACGGGGTCAACAAAGCGTGATAACTGGCATCAAATTGTTTGCATACTATACGCATATCAGACCTTAAAAGCCAGTTTTTAACTGCATTGCACAGTCATTTTATATGCTACAAAACGTGTCCTATGATTGCCACTATCGACTACAGCCCAACTAACACCATGCCTGTAGATACTCTACACTTAGATAATCCCTGTTTATCAGCGTAGAAACCCTCTATAAAAAAAGACAAGTCAGATTCTGACTTGTCTTTTTGAGTGCTAAATAGATTATTTTAAGTTATGGGTGAGACCTGAAGCCATAAACAATTCATTATCGATGACTCACTTTAATCTCTGTATTTTTACCTTACGGCTGTACTCGCTACTGGTTAATCACATCAACCCCTTTGGGCGGGGTGAACTTAAACTGATTACTATTAATACTCGGATTCAGTTTCACCGCGCTAAACTTAATAGAAGTCGTTTGCCCTAAACTATCATTTAGAACCATCATTACCGGCTTACCACCACTAAAGCTCAATGATAGGCTCTTAAAGCTTGCCTCACTCGATTTAGGATACAGCACATAGTAGTTTTTAGTGGCATAAGGCTGAGTGATTTTGAAGTTTTTGTCAATCTTGCTTGGGTCACCTGAGAGCAATAATGCAGGAGTATTACCGACTTGCGTATCGACGTTTTGCTGAGTGGCTTGCTCCAAATCCTTATCATACACCCACATTGAATTACCATTAGCGACAATCAATTGCTCAGAGGGCGATTTGGTCTCCCAGCGAAAGTTATTAGGACGCTGAACACTCATACTACCCGAAAAACTACCGCTTTTTGCCCCCTGCGTCGTCTGACTGAAGTTTGCCGTCATGCTTTTCATACCCGTCAATAGCGTATTTAAGCGTTTGGTTGCCGTTACATTATCAGCAGGAGCAGCTTGAGCGGCTTGACTTAGCACCATCATAGGCGCTGCGATGCCAAGGCTCGTCATCAATACCCCAGCTAAAGCACCGCTCATCAGTTTTTGTTTTATAGCGCTGGGTGTCGTTGGTTTAGCAGTAGACTTAGTGAATGCAGTCATGAAATTTCCTCTTAATATCAATGAAAAACAAGATAAAA
>DAIPIF010000052.1:0-4369 GCA_036770925.1 Psychrobacter sp. | reverse complement strand
AAAAACAAGATAAAAAACGCTCACAGCGGTATCAATAATAATCCGCTGATTAAAATGGTGAAATCATGCACACAGTGTGCCAGTTTTTTTATTACGCGCCTAGACCTGAATTGCAATCATTACTACGCCTGCCATACCCGCTTGTAACCAATACCGTCAGCGTCTTTCAATAATGATAAACGCTACATACAAAAAATCCCCATCACCAGTTGGTAATGAGGATTTTTCTAGCTTACGTTATGTATGAATCAATCAATTGGCATTATATACCCGCTGATGAGTCCTAACATAACGCAAAATAGCAATTAGGCGTTTTCAACCATCACGTAGCGACGGTTAAATTTACCTTTAGTTGCAAACTTTACCACACCATCATTCAGTGCAAATAAAGTATGGTCACGACCCATGCCAACACCTTCGCCGGCGTGGAATTCTGTACCACGTTGACGAACGATGATGTTACCGGCGACGATGGTTTGACCACCAAAGATTTTTACGCCCAGCATTTTTGGGTTTGAGTCA
Organism: Psychrobacter sp.; assembly: GCA_036770925.1. Classification (GTDB taxonomy): domain Bacteria; phylum Pseudomonadota; class Gammaproteobacteria; order Pseudomonadales; family Moraxellaceae; genus Psychrobacter. The sequence continues at coordinate 3,847 of DAIPIF010000052.1, read as the reverse complement.
CGACCGTTACGGCTAGAACCGGCAGCTTTTTTATGTGCCATGGATAATTCTCCTTGTTAAGATGACTTATCGCTGATGCGATAACTCTTGAGCTTTTAGTGCATGATTAAAAATAGCGCGCTACAGAGTCGCTTAGACCCTAACGGCGCGGCTCATCATTAGGCATTAATCGCTTTGATTTTTAACAAGGTGTACCATTGACGGTGACCTTGCTCTTTATGATAATGCTTACGACGGTTGTGTTTGATGATGCGGATTTTCTCCCCACGACCATGTTCAACCACTTCTACTTCTACGCTTGCGCCTTCAACAACAGGCTGACCGATTTTGACATTATCGCCGTCAACAACCATCAATACGTCATTAAAGGTGATAGTTTCGCCTTGTTCTGCTTTTAGTAATTCAACTTTTAGCAACTCATCGACGACTACACGGTGCTGCTTACCGCCACTTTTGATTACTGCGTACATTGTCTGACTCCGCTTAACCCGTGTGCCGTGGCTGATATTATACCAACGCTTCGATAACGAACACCACAGGGAAAAATTAAAGGCGAGATTTTACTTAATTTTGGCTATAAAAGCAAGCTGCCTGTTTGGTTTTCGCTTATTTTAAAGCGAGGTTTTGCATGTTTTTATAAGGTAGTGATATTATTAGCGCTTAATAATCCTTTATTATAGCTCATATAATCAGTCACTTACAATACGCTGCGGAGATTTTTAATACTTTAACCACCGATTTGCTCGTGCAGCTATGCTATTATGTGCCAGCTGATAGGCGCTCGTAAAACCAAAAATAACGACTATCGACCCTCTCTTTTGCCCTTTAATAATATGATTACTCATTATGACTAAGCCCTCTTTAGCGACCACAACGATGCCATCCGACCGCTCATCCTTAAGCTATGCTGACATTCAAAGCATCGTCTCTGACGACTTTGAGATTATGGATAAGCAAGTTTTTGGCAGTCTAGATTCAAAAGTACAGCTGGTGATGAGCGTCTCCCAGCATGTGATTAGTGCCGGCGGCAAGCGCATGCGCCCGCTGATTACTTTGCTATGTGCGCGGATGTTTCATGATGCGCCAAGCGAGCAGGCGATGCATTTGGCGGCAATTACCGAGATGCTGCATACTGCCACTTTAGTGCATGATGATGTGATTGATGAATCCAATCAGCGCCGTGGCAAGCCGACTGCAAACGCCACGTGGGATAATGCGACTGCGGTTTTGGTTGGTGATTATCTGATTGCCCGTGCTTTTAACTTATTAGTAGGGTTTCAGAGTCTGCCTTTATTACAGCTATTCTCCGATGGCACTTGTGATATTGCTGAAGGTGAGGTTTTGCAGCTGCAACATCAGCATAATCCTGAAGCCACTGAAGCCGATTATATGCGCATTATCGATGGTAAAACCTCGCGCTTGTTTATGATGGCAACTCAAGGCGCGGCGATTTTGCAAGGACAAGAGCAGTATCTACAAGCGTTGGCAGATTTTGGTCAACACTTTGGCAATGCCTTTCAGATTATCGATGATGTGCTCGATTATAGTGGTGACAGTGCGTTGATGGGCAAAAACTTAGGTGATGACTTGAGTGAAGGCAAGCCTACGCTACCGACTATTAAAGCACTTGAATTACTACAGACCGATGATAAAGACGGCTATGAGCAGCTGCGTATCGCGGTACAAACGGGCAAGACGCCTAATGCCGAACAGCTTATCGAGTTGGTGCGTGGTTCAGGGTCACTGACTTATTGTACCCAGCGTGCTTTAGAAGAAACCAGATTAGCCCAGCAAGCACTTGAGAGCTTACCTGATAATAAATATCGTCAAGGGCTGTATCAGCTGACTGAGCTTGCCTGCGCGCGTTTATTATAACTCCTCTACTTGCTGCTATATCAAGCCTATTTATTAGTCACATTTAACAGTTGCTAAAACTGCGCTTTTGCTTGCAACTACCGATTTTGTAGTGATAACGGTGCTAATGGCAGCTTTATGAAGTTAATATAACAAAAATTAACAATTTATTAACTGTCAAGCGTTTATTAAAAATTATTTTTACTTTTGGATGTAACGCTTGTGTTTCCAGTATCTCTCAGCACTTATGGTTATAAAACCAGTCTATTGTCGAATACAATAAGATAAATAGCGGCGATATGCCCTTGACTAGGGGGCAGTCCCTATAGTTTATAATAACCGACTGTGTATCTTACGCTATTTGAGAGTGTGGGCGTAGCTGCTGTCTATATCATTAGCTATGGATAGTGCTATGGATTCAAACACTCACCGATAAGATAAATATACCCTTATACTTTTTTATTTCTGCTGTTATTAAAACCTTTATTTTTATTAAAATTATATTACTACCGAGGACATTGATGAAGCACTCTACTCTTGCGCTTGTAATAGCATCTGTACTATCTGGAGCTGTACTGGTTGGCTGTGACAAAAAAGAAGACGCTGCGGCTAGCGAGGCGGCTCAGCAACAGATGCCACCGGCGGTGGTCAACGTCCAAACGGTAACCCTTGAAACGGTGCCACAAGTTCAGACCTTTTCAGGACGCACCGCCGCTTATCAAACAGCGGATGTACGCCCACAAGTAAACGGTATTATTGATGAAGTGCTGTTTCGTGAAGGGGGTAACGTCGAGAAAAATCAGCCACTTTATCGCATTAATACCGATAACTATGCAACCTCTATCACGAGTGGTCAAGCCGCGGTACAGCAAGCTGAAGCTAATTATCAAACGTCGCAAGCTAATTATGCCAATGCCCAAGCAGAGCTTGCCAGTCGCGAGGCATCACTTGCACAAGCACAAAATGACTTTCAGCGCCTAAAAGGATTGGTGGAGATTGACGCCATCTCCAAGCAGCAATATGATCAAGCGCAAACCCAAGTGCGTACTGCGCAAGCGGCGGTACAAAGCGCGCAAGCAGCGGTTGGACAAAGCCAAGCCGGTATCGAGAGTGCCAAAGCAGGTATTCAAACGGCAAAATCAAGTTTAGATGCCAGTACGCTAGATCTTAATCGTACTATCGTGCGCGCACCGCTCGCCGGTCGTACAGCGCGCTCAAGTGTCACCGCCGGTACGCTCGTCAGCTCAGGTCAAGCTGATCCGCTAGTGACCATATCGCGCCTAGACCCTATCTATGTCGATATCAGTCAATCCTCATCCGAGCTCCTGAAACTACGCCAACAAATATCTGAAGGTAAAGCACAAGCGGGTATGAATAGCGTTGAGCTGGTGCTAGAGGACGGTTCAGTATATCCCGTGCGTGGCGAGTTGGCACTATCAGAGGCAAAGGTTGATGAGTCAACGGGAGCGGTAACTCTGCGCGCGGTGTTCCCCAATGCGAACAATATATTACTACCAGGTATGTACGTCTCTGCGCGCTTGACCCAAAGTGTCGTCACCAATGCCGCTTTAGTACCACAAAGTGCAGTGATGCGTTCCACTAAAAGTGAAACTCAAGTATATATCGTCGACGAAAATAATAAAATCCAAGTGCGTCCAGTGACCATTAATGGTACTTATAACGGACAATGGGTGGTCACTGATGGTCTGATGAGTGGTGATAAGGTAGTGGTTATCGGTGGCGCAAAAGTGAAACCTGAACAAGAAGTGGTTGCTAAGCCTTTAGAGAATCCCAATGCCGCGCCCTCTGAGCAAGGTGCTCCTACTGGAAATGCTGCCAAAACACCGCAGCAAGCTGCAAAAAATGTGGATAAGTCTACTGACGGCAAACCTGCGAACCCTTCGGCACCATCAGCCGCCAACTAATTCCACTCAAAGCTAGGAAGACTTAGGGATATACTATGTCACGTTTTTTTATTGATCGCCCTATTTTT
>DAIPIF010000051.1:0-10586 GCA_036770925.1 Psychrobacter sp. | reverse complement strand
AATAATAAGTCATTCTCCAATCCGCCTTCCCTTTCGACTGGGTGGCATTATACGCACATTTGAGAGGGGGTCAAGCTTTGTTTTAGGGTTTGTTGATGTTTGCTGATATAGACCCATATATAGAGATGATATTATGAATTTACTATTGATAGCTATCCTTGGCTATCTAGTGTTTATAGATGGTTTTTGCTATAGTAACACCTTTATAGTATTAGCCGCTCGCATGGTTTGTTCGTGGTGTCGAATAGGCAGGTGCTATTTGTACTTATCATTGCAAACTGTCAATAAATACTGATTGTTACCTATATAGAAGCGACTTAAATGAGAATCTCATTAAATGTATCGCTGATAAGATAAATAGTAGCGAGTTTGCTGTGGCGGTGAGATACAGCAATAAAAGCATGTCACAGTTCGTAAATACAATAGATGTGGTCTTTCGGTCATATGATTGATGGTTGCAATCATCACTGCCAACGGACTCAAAAAAGGTGAATAGATTATGGTTGCGATTACTTTACCCGATGGTAGCGTAAAAGAGTTTGATGGCAGCACGAGTGTTATGGAAGTGGCACAAAGTATCGGTGCTGGACTTGCCAAAGCGACGGTTGCTGGACGTGTCGATGGACGCTTGGTTGATGCTCATGACCGCATTACCACAGACGCTAACGTTGAAATCGTGACGCCTAGAGATGCCGCTGGGGTTGATATCATTCGTCACTCGTGTGCACATTTATTGGGTCATGCGGTCAAGCAGCTATATCCTGAGGTCAAAATGGTCATCGGGCCGGTGATTACCGATGGTTTTTATTATGATATCTATAGTGAGAAGCCGTTTACTCCTGATGATATGCAGGCGATCGAAAAGCGCATGATGACGCTGATTAAGCAAGATTATGATGTCATCAAAAAAATGACGCCACGCGATGAAGTGATAGAGATTTTTGAGGCGCGTGGTGAAGATTATAAGATTAAGCTTATCAATGATATGCCTGAAGAGCAGCAGTTTGGGCTTTATTATCATCAAGAATATGTGGATATGTGCCGTGGTCCGCATGTACCCAACACTCGATTTTTAAAAGTATTTAAACTCACAAAGATGTCAGGCGCTTATTGGCGCGGTGATGCTAAGAACGAGCAGCTACAACGTATTTATGGTACGGCGTGGGCGGATAAAAAAGACTTAAAAGCTTATATCCAACGTATCGAAGAAGCTGAAAAACGCGACCATCGTAAGATTGGTAAGGCACTCAATCTGTTTCATATGCAGGAACAAGCACCGGGTATGGTGTTTTGGCATGCCAATGGCTGGACGATTTATCAAGTACTTGAGCAATATATGCGCAAGATACAATACGATAATGGTTATGAAGAGATTAAAACCCCGCAAATTGTCGATCGTAGCTTGTGGGAACGCTCAGGACATTGGGGTAATTATGGCGCTAATATGTTTACCACCGCAAGTGAGCATCGTGATTATGCGGTAAAACCGATGAACTGCCCGTGCCATGTGCAGGTCTTTAACCAAGGCTTAAAATCTTATCGTGAATTGCCGCTGCGCATGGCAGAATTTGGTTCGTGTCACCGTAATGAACCCTCTGGCTCGTTGCATGGTTTGATGCGGGTGCGTGGTTTTACCCAAGATGATGCGCATATATTCTGTACGCAAGCGCAAATTCAGCAAGAAGTGGCAGATTTTATTAAGCTCACGCTGGCAGTTTATGACGATTTTGGTTTTAAAGATATTGAGATGAAACTCTCTACTCGTCCTGAAACGCGTGTTGGTAGTGAAGAGTCATGGGATTTTGCTGAAAAAGCGCTGGCGGATGCCCTTGATAACTCAGGACTGGATTGGGAATATCTACCGGGTGAAGGCGCGTTTTATGGTCCTAAAATTGAATTTAGCCTAAAAGACTGTTTAGGTCGCGTGTGGCAATGTGGCACCATTCAGGTTGACCCGAACATGCCTGAGCGCTTAGATGCTGAATTTGTCAACGAGCAAAACGAGCGTGAAACGCCTATTATGCTACACCGTGCCATTTTAGGCTCGTTTGAGCGTTTTATCGGTATGCTTATTGAACATTATGCTGGTTGGATGCCGGTATGGTTGGCTCCGCAGCAAGTAGTGGTGATGAATATCACGGATAAACAGAGCGATGCTTGTATAAATGTCGTCAATGAGCTCAAAAATGCAGGTCTGCGTGCCATTAGTGACTTGCGTAACGAAAAAATTGGATTTAAGATACGAGAGAAAACATTAGAACGTATTCCCTATATGCTAGTATTAGGGGACAAAGAAGTTGAATCAGGTAGCGTTAACGTGCGAACTCGTGAAGGTGAAAACCTTGGCGTCATGAGCGTCCCTGAATTTATTACATTAGTACAGCAAGCTGTCGCCGAAAAAGGTCGACAAAATCAAAAAACAGATGAGGAGTAATACCTATTAAACAGTCAAACCGTTTGAACATTAACGAAGATATCAGTGCGAAAGAAGTCCGTCTGGTTAAAGAAGATGGCGAACAGATGGGCGTGGTTGATATCAATACTGCGATGAAAGCGGCGCGTGAGGATAGCTTAGATTTGGTTGAATTAGTGCCTGATGCTAAGCCACCTGTCTGCAAAATTATGGATTATAAACATTATCTTTATGATCAAAAGCAGAAGGCTAAAGAGGCTAAAAAGAACCAAAAGCAAACTCAGCTCAAAGAGATGAAATTGCGTCCTAGTACTGAAGAGGCTGATTATCAGGTTAAACTGAGAAAAATTGTCAGCTTTTTAGAAGACCAAGACAAGGTTAAAATCAGCATTCGCTTCCGTGGTCGTGAAATGGCGCACCAAGAGATTGGTCGTAAGCAACTTGACCGTATCATTGAAGATACTGCTGATATCTCTAATGTCGAGCAGTATCCAAAAATGGAAGGCCGTCAAATGGGTATGCTGCTTGGACCTACTAAGAAAAAATAGTGACTTAACCAAACTGCTGTGAGTAGTCGTGGTTAATGACTTGTATTATTTAGCATGCTAACCATCAATATACTGTGGGATATTGATGGTTTTTTAATCTTTAAATTTACAGCACTCAAGCTTCAGTTTACAAAACCTCTCTTCTCAACCTTTTCATTAGCCGTTAATCTAAAGGTCTGTTATATTGTTTTAAACCCAATTAGAATAAAAACCACCCATACAAGTCATTTAAGGTATAAAAATAATCAATACTATGGCAATAACAGCTATGGATAAAAGATACCTTTTACAGAGATTATAGGACACCTCATGCAAGCATTAACCCCACCCGAAAACGCCTCGACGCCTACTATGGCTCTAACGCCGCCTGAACCTGTAAAACAAATACAAACCAGTGAGGCGGATCAGATGGTCACGCTGGATCAAAGTCAGATTCCAGAGCTTGATGCCAAAGTAGATGCCTTTGTTAATCATGTGATTAATAACTCTGTGCATAGCGCAGAATTTCAGCAAAATGTGCAATCTATCCATAATTTAGGTTCGAAAGAAATTCGTGAGTCGGCACAAGTGTCTAATAGAATGCTTGATTTGCCTGCAAAAAGTCTCAATGACAGTCTGTTTGATAACTCCCCTATCGCCAAATCGTTAACGGAATTACGCGGTATCGTCGAGGATTTAGACCCCAGTAAAAAAGAGCTGACCAGCTCGCGTAAGCTATTTGGTTTGATTCCTTTTGGTAATAAAGTACAAGATTATTTTCGCCAATACGAGTCGGCGCAGGCGCATATTAATGCGGTAGTGACCAGTTTATATAACGGTAAAGATGAGCTGCTCAAAGACAATGCCATGATTGAGCAAGAAAAAGTCAATATGTGGGAGTTGATGCAGTCTATTCGCCAATATGTATATATCGGCAAAAAAATAGATGAGCAGCTTGAGCAAAAAATCTATGCGATTGAAGCGACTGACCCTGAAAAAGCGCGTATTATTAAAGAGGAGATGTTGTTTTATGTGCGTCAAAAAAATACTGACTTTTTGACCCAACTGGCAGTGAACGTTCAAGGTTATTTGGCACTCGATACCATTCGCCGTAATAATCTGGAGCTGATTAAAGGGGTGGATCGTGCGACCACTACCACGATATCGGCGCTGCGTACGGCGGTAATCGTCGCCCAAGCGATGACCAATCAAAAGCTGGTATTGGATCAAATCACCGCCTTAAATAAAACCACTAGTAGCTTGATTGAGTCAACGTCGGCCATGCTCAAACGCCAATCAGGTGAGATTCATGAGCAAGCGACCAATAGCACCATTGAGCTGGATAAGCTGCAAAATGCCTTTAATAATGTCTATGAAACCATGGATATGATTAGTCATTATAAAATTGCCGCGCTTGAAAATATGAAACAAACGGTCAATACTTTGACTCATGAGGTTGATAAAGCACAAAAATATCTCGATAAGTCAAACCAAACAACGGTGCTTGAGGTCTCAAAAGAGCTGAATAGTAAAAAGATAGCTGATAAATCAGGTACGGTTGATATTTAATACGGTCAATATACAAAGCCTAGTACACTCAGCACAATTGACGCAAGGTATTGCGTCCTAGTTCGTGTTAAGATAGCCCTTATTAATAATTTTAGAAACAGATACGGTACTTTATGAGTTGGAATGATCCAAACGCCTCACTTGAGGCAGAAAAATACGTGAATCCTATCCCAAGTCGTGAGCTGATACTCAGCACGATTAATGAGCTAGATGAAGCCACGCACCAACAGTTGGCAAAAGCCTTTAATATTGATGATTCTGATCAATTTGATGCTTTGGGTCATCGCCTAAAAGCGATGACGCGTGATGGTCAGGTGAACCGCGATGGGCGTCCTTATCGCTATCGCACGGTGACTAAGCATGATGTGGTCAATGGCACGGTATCAGCGCACCCGAAAGGTTTTGGCTTTGTATTACTCAGTGATATGCCAGATTTATTTTTGCATGAAAAGCAAATGCGCTGGGTCTTTAACGGCGATACCGTGAGCGCTATCGGTACTTCAACCGATAATCGGGGTCGTACTGAAGGGCGTATTGTGGATGTCATTGAACGTCAACAAAACCACTTCATTGGGACGCTTGCCCGCGATGAAGACGGCTATTGTGTCGAGCTTGGTAGCCCTAACAATCATCAACCGATTACGGTCACTGATGAGAACGTAGAAGCGCTTGCTGCTAAGCCAGGGGCTCCTGTCAAAGTGGATATCATCGATTGGCCCAATCAGCATGAGTTTGCGACGGGTAAAATCACCGAAGTGCTCGATGATGATAATGACCGTGAGCTGATTATTGAGACCACGCTACTCAATTATGATATTCCCTCCGTCTTTAGTGCAGAAGCGCTCAAGCAAGCTGAAGACTATCAAGAACCGACCAAAAAAGATTTAAAAGGTCGTACTGATATCCGTGATTTGCCACTGGTTACTATCGATGGCGAAGACGCGCGCGACTTTGATGATGCGGTGTTTGCAGAAAAACGCGCGGGTGGTAACTTTCGGGTCGTCGTCGCTATTGCTGATGTCAGCTATTATGTGACCCCAAACTCGCCGCTTGATAATGAAGCTTATGAACGTGGTACCTCGATATACTTCCCGCATCGGGTTATTCCTATGCTGCCTGAAGTCTTATCAAACGGTCTTTGCTCGCTCAATCCAGAACGTGACCGTTTATGTATGGTCGCTGATATTAAGGTATCACGTGCAGGTAAAGTAACTGGGTATGATTTTTATCCAGGCGTGATGCACTCGCAAGCACGCTTGACTTATAATCAGGTGAATGATTACTTTGAAAACCCTGAAGATGAGACCATTCCAAAATCATTAACGGGCAATAAAGACGTTAGAAAATCAGTCGATACTCTGCATCAGCTCTATGACTTACTGCTGAAAAAACGCGAAGAGCGCCATGCGATGGAGTTTGAGACCGTTGAGACTTATATTAAGTTCAACGAAAAGGGTGGCATCGCGGCGATATTACCGCGTACGCGAGGCGATGCGCATAAGCTTATCGAGGAGTGTATGCTACTGGCAAATACTTGTGCCGCAAGGTTTGCCCTAGAGCACGAGCTGCCCGTCTTGTACCGTAATCATGATAAACCGGATGGCGAGAAAACCATGCGTATTCATGAATACGCCAAGAACTTTGGGTTGTCCTTCCCAGAAGAAAACCCAACCCAAGCCGATTATCAGCGTCTCATCGAAGCGACTAAAGAGCGCCCTGATGCGGTGAGTATTCACAGTATGCTGCTACGCTCGATGATGCAGGCGAATTATTCTCCTGAGAATATCGGTCATTTTGGTTTAGCCTATGATGAATATAGCCACTTTACCTCGCCGATTCGTCGCTATCCTGATTTGATGCTACATCGAGCCATTAAAGCGAAGGTCACCAATAGCAAACAGCCCGTCATGGACTTCTCGCTTGAAGGGGCAGGCACGCAAACCTCAGATACCGAGCGCCGTGCCGAAAAAGCCTCACGTTTTGTGGAATCATGGCTCAAATGTCATTACATGAAAGACCATGTCGGCGAAGAGTTCGAAGGTGTGGTGACGACAGTGACGAGCTTTGGATTATTTGTTACCTTGACTGACTTATATATCGATGGTTTGGTGCACATCTCTAACGTTGGCAATGATTTCTTCGTCTATGATGAGAGACAGCAGCAGCTTATCGGTAAAGATAAAGGCACGTTATTTGGACTCGGTGATATCGTCAAAATTAAAGTCGCAGGCGTCAATATGGACTTATTGCAAATTGACTTTGATTTAAAGGCTAAAGTAAAAGCCAGCGAGATGAATCAAACCAAGAAAAAAAGTCATTCTGGTGCAAATAATAGTAAAAGTAATAAGCACAGTAATAAAAAAGGCTAATGTTACTTTAGGCGAGTATCCCTGTAAAAATGACAAATGAGTCTCAAACGATTGATAAAATAAAAGGGCTAACGTTATCGTTAGCCCTTTTTTATGCGGTGCATTTTATCCGTGATGTGCTGATGGCTACTGCGCATTATCCATTTGATCGACGCGCTGTTGGCTGGCTTGCTGCGCGTCATCGAGCTGCGTGGTTGCTTTATCCATCATGGCTTTGGGCTGCTGACCTAAAGGCTGACTGGTAATATCGGCGCTGACAACTTGATTATTTTCAGGACTATTAGCGGGCGGGATTTGACTGCTAGCAGCAGCTCGATTTTGCTCATGGCGATAGCTGTTAAAGCTGTTAAAACCTACTAAAATGACGATACCAGCTATGACGATAATGATAAGATGTTTTATTTGCATAATAAGCACTTGTATAATGATAGAAAAATAAACTTATATATCGGTAATACTGTCGAATAACACTGCACTTTTTATGCCGAGTTTTTGTCTTTGCCTGTTTATGTTATTCTTGCGGGCTATTACTATTTAATAAATCAGTTTCATCGGTGCTTTCTGCAATTTCTTGCTCAACCTTTTCCATCAGTTTTATATCAGGTCTCGCATCGAGGACTTCATCAGCACTATGACCTTGTAAGATACTCTTAGCACGGGCTTTGGCGCGTTGTTTATCTTGGTCATCAATATGACTGTCTTCAGCACGCTGTTGGGAAGTTGTCTCAGCTGGGCGGGTAGTGACCGTAAGCTCTGGAGCATCGTGGGCGGTTTGATTATCTTTTTGCATACATTCAAGTGCCTTTTCTAGCTTATCATTGAAACGCAGTCGATAAATCGGCTCAGGTAAGCTAAAACCTGCATTTTCTAAAGCGTGTTTGGTCTCGCGAATCGCAATACTTCGCGCTTTAGAAAAATCAGCTTCTAATTGATTCACCCAAACCTGAAATTCAAGAATAATATTTGAATCCCCTACATTACGAATAACTGCCACGGTTTTAGGTTCATCTAGCACAAACTTTAATTGGCATATCGCATCTATTCCCACCTTGATAGCCGCTAAGGGGTCATCATTAGCATCCACGCCAAGCTCAAAGGTAAAGCGCCGCTCGGGGTTTTTGGTATAATTTAAAATAGTACCTTTAAACACTTCTGCATTAGGAATACGCAGCTGATTGCCATCTAAGGTCATCAAAATAGTGGCTCTGGAGGTCAAGCGCACCACGATGCCCTCTTGCCCATTAATCACGATATGGTCACGCGCTCGAAAAGGTTGACGAATACTCAGCATTAAGGAGGCAATATAATTCTCAATGGTGTCCTTTACCGCAAAACCAACGGCGATACCGATAACCCCTGCACCGCCCAGCAGCGTGCCCAAAATAGTTTCGGCACCGACCAAGCTTAACGCCAATATCAGACCAAAAATAATAAAAATAACTTTAACAGTTTGCGATAATAATTCTGCGACAAACGGATTGGGCGTGAGCCGTTGCCACATTTTTTGACGTTTAGATAACCAGCTCCCAAACCACGACACTATCCCAAAAAGTACAATGCCGACCAGTAATAATGGCAAGGCTTTGATGAGAGTTTTGGCTTGGGCTTTGAGACTTTGATAGACCGTGGTGACATTATCTTGCACATCTAAGGTGCGATTGATTTTGTCCTCAACGGTGACGACATCGGTCAGACGATTGGTTAAATTAATCGCTTGTTGGGCTTTTTTCTCGTTGGGCGTCTCTCCGGTGAGACTGACCACACCTTGGGTCACGCTGACAGTGATGGCTTGCAGACCTTCAATTTCAGAAAAAATACCACTGATACGTTGACGAATATCATTATCTTTTTGCGGCGTTGGGGTGGTTTCTATTTGCGCATTATTGGTACTTTCACCAATAACAGGCGGTGGCGCGACGGGCTCTTCAATGGCAAGATTTGCAGGAGGGTCGATATCATTCGTTATGGTATCTGCGGTAGTAGTCGCGACCTCACTTGCGCTAGTGGAGGGGTTAGGCGTCGCAGGTTCAGTAGCTGGCGCTGCTACCACAGATAAATGACAAAGCACACTTAATAGCAGTAGAACCCCTAGCCGTAAAAACTGGCGTATCCATAAAGGGGCAAAATAGGCTGCCATAAGTATCCTTTTGTCATTATTATTGCTACTTTACTGAGAATAAAGGAGGGTTTATTTACTATCTAAATAGCTCTGCGCCTCACCTAAATCTAACGTACCCTCATAAATGGCGCGCCCTGTAATGATACCTTCGATACAATCGCCATAAGGTTTGAGGAGTTTGATATCTTGCATATCGGTCACGCCACCTGAGGCAATCACCGGTATACCACCTGCACGAGCCAAATTAACCGTTTGCTCAACGTTGACGCCTTGCATCATGCCATCACGGTTGATATCAGTATAGACAATGGAGGAGACGCCCGCATCAGCAAAACGTTTTGCCAATTCAGTCGCTTTGGTATCGGTGACATTTGCCCAACCATGAGTGGCAACCATGCCATCTTTGGCATCAATACCGACAATAATATGCCCTGCAAACTCGCGGCAAGCCTCAGTGACAAAATCAGGGTCTTCAACCGCTTTAGTACCAATAATAATATAAGTCAAACCCGCGGTAATATACTGCTCGATGGTATTCATATTACGCACACCGCCGCCCAGCTGAATAGGCAGCTTTGGATAGGCTTTGGCAATATCGTTTACCACGCGTCTGTGGACGGGCACCCCATCAAACGCGCCATTTAAATCGACTAAATGCAAGCGACGCGCGCCCTCTTTGACCCAACGGGCTGCCATAGCAACAGGGTCATCGGAGAATACCGTATCATCTTCCATACGCCCCTGCTTTAGGCGCACACATTTACCGTCTTTAAGATCAATAGCGGGAATTATTACAGGCACAGCACACATACAGCATTCCTTATAAGAATATATGATAGAGAACTATTTTGAAACGTTACTGCAAAATACAACAGGATATAACATAGGGCGCAAATCACAAGTGTGAATCTAAAGCTTTTCAAAATACAAAGAGATAAAAAGGAATAAAAATCTAGCGGTTATTTTGACTAAAATTTTATGTAGATAGCCTCAAAATGACATTCGTCTCACTATAAATTTATCGCCCTAAAATCAAGAGCATTATTACCTAAATTCAGTTACTTACTGGCAATTTTAGGTCAATTCAGCGTATAATCCTAGGTAAATTTGTATTTGTTTCTATATAGTAACTATTATCCTCTATATTGCATACTCATTTTTTATCGCGCCATGGCACAGCAATGGTCGACGGTTTGGCGAGATTATGAGGCAGTTTTTGGCGTTATGGTTCTAATATAGCAGACAGTTTTTTATTTTTAATAAAACGTATGGTAAGACTGTTCTTTATAAAAATAGTGACGAGCCACTGCGCTTTTATAGTGGCTGTTTTAAAGGACAGCTTTAGTATGCACCCTTGGTAGCCAGTCGCCCCTATGGTAATTCGAGTAAGTCATTAACGTGTTGTTAAGGAGTCTAAGGTCAGCGTTAATATTCTTATTTAGTAGTAATGTATCGGTATTATTTTGCGATAATGAAGCGTACTCCTGTCATAGCAGACAAGCGCTTGATGACGGATAATACTGCCGATATCGATACTGCCGATATACCAAACAGGACGTCTGGTATCGTTTTAGACTATGGACTAAGTT
>DAIPIF010000050.1:0-10833 GCA_036770925.1 Psychrobacter sp. | reverse complement strand
CAGAAGCGTGGGACGAGGACGGCGCGTGGATGCGTATGTTCCGTAACGCCCGTGCATGGTTGCGTTAGGATATAAGCTAAATTATTTTAAACATAAAAAAAAGGTGGGCTTCGGCTCACCTTTTTTTTATTTGGGATTTGAGGTTTTTAGAAGTAGGGGAGCTAATCCCGCCTTCCGCTTGTATCTGCCAGTCTGGGCGAAGCGGTGACAGGAGTTGAGAGATTGCTGTTACCTCGACACCACCTCAAACTCCAATCAGCTACTCATTCTCTGAACGCTCATTAGTCTTCTTCTGCGCCTCAGCCACCATCTCATGAATCTTCGCACTCTCTCTCAATACACACGCCGCATACGCAGATAGCGGCTCAGCTTCTTGCTGTTTGGCTTGCTCCTGTTTGGCTTTTTCTTCTAGATATGTCTCAAGCGCTTGTTGTTCATCGGGTTGTGAATTGCTCATAACTAACTCCTTATATTATTTATTTTCGCTTGCCACTATCTGATTCAGCATAGCGGCTAATCGCTCATTATTCTTGGTAATATATTTATCACTCAATTCTATTATCTCAGCCGCTGATTGCACAGTGTTTGGATACTCTTTTAGCCCACTTTGAATGGCATTATTGCCATTAGCGACCATCTTAGCAAGGCTCTCTTTGGTCACCTCAAAGTGACATTGCCACGCCAGTACCCAAGTGCCGCGCTCTTTATGCAGCGGGGTTTGGTAAATAAAACCCTGATTCGCCCAAGCATCTGTTGACCCAATAATGCTTGCGCTTCTCGGACAGTCAAAACCATCAGCATGAAAGTGAAAGACGGTAAAATCTTGCTTGGGTAAAGCTTGCAATAAAGGATGCGCCTGACCTGTGGGCGTCAATCGCATGGGCAGCCAACCGATTTCTTTGACCGCAGACGGCTGAACATTTGCGCCCAAACAGTGAGCGATAAGCTGTGCCCCTAAGCAAATACCGATGACCGTTTTGCCCGCATGGATACTTTGTTTAATCAGCCGTTTTTCTTTAATGAGCCACGGATGCTTATCCTCATCATGCACGCTCATCGGTCCACCCAGCACAATTAGCCAATCAAAGCTGTCAAGCTCAGGCAAAGCCTCATTATCGTAAGAGCGACTGACGCTCATAATATGATGCTGACTATTTGCCCATTTTTTGATGAAATTAAAGTCTTCATAATCGGTGTGAAATAGCGCGTGAATGCGTAGCGTCATGGGATACCTTATATTTAAGATACGAAATAAAAAGTCTTTTGATTAAAAACAGGCTCTTGTCATTGCTTCAAAAACTAAACTCTACACTTAATAAAAACTGTCACGACCCGCATATTTTTTATTGAGTGCGCGTAGTATCGCATAGGTTTCTAAATCCAGCTCACCCGTGGGCTGCTGCGGACGGAAATGCAATTGAAAGGCATAAACCACATCACGACTGGCTTTATCCCACACGTCCGTATCATTGATGTGATAGCCATAATCGCGAAACGCTTGCTTAATCTCCGTTATCGTTGCCGCTGCAAACTCGTCTTGATGCATAAAAAACTGTTTATCAAGCTCATCATACCAAGCGCCAACGCCATACTGTTTATATAATTGTTGCCACGGAAACTTGGCACCGGGGTCGATTTTGCGTGACGGTGCGATATCAGAATGACCGACGATGTTTTTTGGAGAAATATCATATTTCACGCTCAAGTCTTGGAGCAGTTGCGCCACTTTTTTAATCTGCACTGCCTCAAATTCGACATAGTGCTCATACGGATGATAGTCCAAAGGCTCCGTTTTAAGAGCATTTTTATAAGTTTCATCAATGCCTTTATTGACAATCTCGATGCCGATAGAGGTATCATTGAGGATGGTGCGACCGGCAAAGCCACCATCGCCGGCGTGCCATGCGCGCGCACTTTCGGGCACTAAGTTATAAATTTTATTATCGTCATTATCTAAGACTAAATAGTGCGCACTGACATTGCCAGTGGTCAAGGTTTTTATGGAGCGCTCATTATCTGAGACGGTGTAGTGCAGAACGATAAATTTAATCCGCTCGCTTTTGCCTGTTGCTTGATAGGTTTGGCTGTCAATCTTATAACGCGGCGCGGTGGTGGATACGCAGCCAGTCAGCAGCAGCGCAAGGCAAGCAGACAGTAACCGTGTAGGGATAGGATGTGCCATAACGTGCTCACTTACTTTCAATGAATGCGGGTATGAATCATAGCCCGTTAAATATGATGGCTGCCTCTGTTAAGCCGCTATTTTTAACCGCAAAAAAAGACCAGATAAGGTATCCAGTCTTTTTAGGTAAGCCACGCTATTTATCTCGGTGTCTATGTATCTATCTATGTGTCTTTGGTATTAGTTACGGCGACCGGCTTTTTTCTCACGTGGCGTGGCGACAAGCTCCGCTAGGTTTTCGGCAGAGGACCACAGACCTTCTAGGTCATAAAACTCACGTGCCGCAGGTATCATCATATGCACCACGACTGCGCCCAAATCAATCAGCGTCCAATCTGAATCGTTGCCGCCTTCACGACCGAGCGGCATAAAGCCCGCTGCTTTGGCATCAGCACCGAGGTTGTCCGCCATCGCACGCACATGGCGTTTGGAGGTACCATCGGCGATAACCATACGTTCCATAACGTCGGTCAAATCTTCGACATTCAGTACCGTGATATTTTTAGCTTTCATATCCTCCAAAGAGGTTTTAATCAAGGCTAAGCATTGCTCTAAACGTTCATTAGTCATCGTATTCGTCATAACAGGTCATCTCTTAAATCAGTATGTAAAGGTAAACGGGTAAATCATCCTGCTGCGCACTGGCAATCGACAGCTATCTGGCAGCACGCGGATAATAATAAAGTGATTTTAACGGAATTGGGCAGCAGAATATAGCTGATGGGCGATTATATAGTGATAAACCATTGGATGCAGACATTTTAGAGGTTTATTGGCATCCATAGTCGCCGTCCGACTTATGCTATCTGCCTGTAGCTGCTGACGGATATCGGTACTTGAAATCATGGCGATAGGACGCCTATCTATATAAATGCGTCCTGTAGGCTGGTTTTTCAATGGCGTGCTTTTTAATAAAGGACTTTTTAGTAGCGGATAGTTGGGCGCTAATATATCCTGTAGTGAGTCGGTAACTTGCGGTTTTAGGGCAGCAGGTAGCATATCCATCCTATGATTTATCGGCTCATTAGGCAATGGCTCCGTCAAAGCATAGGCGACTTCATCCGCGCTATCAAGGCGATTAAAGACCCATAGATGCACATAATCGGTCAACTGTAAGCCGTTTTTCCATTTATCTAAACTACCCGCGCTGTCCATCCCCATGATAAATATCAGACTGTCGCGGGGATATTGTGCCCGCAGTGTCCGCACGCTATCAATGGTATAAACCGGTGGGTTCTGCCACAGCTCAAGCTCACTAACGTGTAAGGGGGTGTTTTGAATGGCGAGCTTGAGCATGGCTAAACGGTGGCTAGGCGCTATCGTTTGCGGCTTAAAAGGCGAGCGCGCATTGGGTAATAAAGCCACGTGTAGCGGGCGTTTGTGCTCATGAGCGCTAGGTAAAAGCTGCTCATAAACCGCCATTGCCATTTGGATATGACCGTCATGCACAGGATTAAACGAGCCGCCCAAATAGGCGCGAATAGCGGATACAGGCGGTGTGTTCGCCGCATCGAGACTATCAGGCAAAGTATCAGGCAAAGTAGTATCAAGCAAAGTATCAGGCAAAACCGTCACCGCGTTCATAGTTGGCAATTACGTACAAATATGGCTTTATGCTGATCATCATGAGGATAACGCTCCTCAACCTCAAAATGCCGCGGATAGGCACGCAAAAAGTCGCTAAATTTACTATAGCCAAAAAGGCGGGTATCAAAGTCTGGCTCTATCTTTAAAATATGGTTTTTAACCGGTCCTAAATATGCCCAGCCGCCTTCTTCGCCGACACTGACAATCGCCATTTTTACCATCGTAATCGCCACATCAATCGGCTTAAATTGATTTTGTTCGGTTGAAAATAACATATCTGCCGAATCATAAAAATCGACTTCGTTTTTAGGCTGCACATTATCGAGCATCTCTAAATAGGTAAAACGGTCACAGGCTTGCATAAATGGTTTGGGCGTTTGCTGCTTGCCAAAACCATAGACCAGTAGCCCTTGCTCACGGATACGCTGTGCTAGGCGAGTATAGTCGCTATCGGAGGTCACCAAGCAAAAGCCCTCAAAGCGTTCGGTGTAGAGCAAATCCATCGCATCAATAATCAAACTGGCATCGGTGGCGTTTTTACCCGTGGTATAAGCAAACTGCTGTACGGGCTGAATGGAGTGGTTGAGTAACACGCTCTTCCAACTGTTGAGCTGCGGTTTTGTCCAGTCGCCATAAATCCGGCGCACACTTGAGCGCCCAAGCGTTGCAATCTCAGACATCAGGCTCTCAACGTGAGTCGCTGAGGTATTATCCGCGTCAATCAGCACGGCAAGCTGGGCATTTGGACTATAAATGGACATGGGCATAAGATATTATTTAACCATCAACAGGCTGATGGTCTATTGTAGAGGTCATCGGCTTGATTGTCATTAGCTGACAAAAAAACCGCCCATTATAATGCGATAACAGGCGGTGTTATTAATGACGATAGTGGCTAAAGGTGCAGTGTTTAAGCCGTATGTCATTCATACTTAAATGAAAAGGCTTAAATTAAATAGCGTCACTACACGCCTGAATAGCGGTCAAAGCGATGGTATAAATAATATCATCGACCAACGCGCCACGTGATAAATCGTTCACTGGCTTATTGAGACCTTGCAGCATCGGACCGACACTGATGACATTGGCGCTACGTTGCACTGCTTTATACGTGGTATTACCAGTGTTGAGGTCGGGGAAAATAAACACGTTGGCTTGACCTGCTACTGGCGAGTCAGGGGCTTTTTGTTTACCGACACTCATCACTGATGCGGCGTCATATTGCAGCGGACCATCGACAGCAAGCGTAGGCTCACGCTCACGCACAATCTGGGTGGCACGGATGACTTTTTCGACATCAGCGCCAGTGCCTGATGCGCCCGTGGAGTAGCTAATCATCGCAACTTTTGGCTCAATACCAAAGGCGGCTGCCGACTGCGCCGACTGAATGGCAATCTCCGCAAGCTCTTCAGCAGTGGGGTCTGGGTTAATGGCACAGTCACCATAAACCACCACTTGCTCAGGCAGTAACATAAAGAAGATGGAGGAGACTAAAGAGTACTGCGGCGCGGTTTTAATCAGCTGAAACGCGGGGCGTACGGTATTGGCAGTGGTATGAATAGCACCTGATACCAAGCCATCTACCTCGTCCATTTGTAACATGGTGGTGCCCAAAAATACCGTGTCTTTGAGTTGTTCAGCTGCCACTTCTTCGCTGGTTTTGCCTTGACGGCGCTCAACGACTGCCGCGATATATTTACTCATATCGAGGGTGTCAGGGTCGATAATCTCCAGACCCTCTGGCAAGATTAAGTCGCGGTTTTTTGCCACTTGTTCGACATCACTACGCTTAGCAAGCAGTACGCAATGAGCGATACCGCGGCTTTGACAAATACAGGCGGCCTCGATAGTACGCGGCTCTGAGCCTTCTGGCAGCACGATGCGCTTTTTGGCATTTTGGGCTTTTTTGACCACTTGATGACGGAACGCGGCAGGGGACAGGCGCGGCTTATAATCGCCTGTGAACTGCGCTTTAATCCAGCCCAAATCTAAATGCGCTGCCACATAACGCGTGACCTCTACTGCGCGTTCAGTATCATCGCATGGAATCTCAGCGCTCATGTGCAGCAGCTTTTGAACCGTCTCAAAGCTATCGCTCTCAACGCTCATGACCGGAATGCCCGTTTTAAGGGCAGATTGCCATAATTCTGCAACGGCAGCATTAGGAGAGACGCCGCCGGTTAATACCAAACCTGCTAACGGCACGCCATTAATGCACGCCAAGCCTGCCGCGAGTAGCAAGTCATCACGGTCACCAGGAACCACAATTAAGGTGCCGCGTTTGAATATCTCATCAACGCGGGCGATGGAGCGTGCGGTCAAGCTGATATGATTAATACGGCGAGTTTTGGCATCACCGATATTAATCCAAGTGGCATCGAGCTCAGCGGCGATATCCCACGTACGCGGTACCGATAATGTCTCGCTAAAAGGCACCACGCCGATTAAGCGAAAATCGTCACTATCAAAATGCGTGGATAAGCGCTGCACTTCTTGAATAAAGCGCTCATCGAGCTTAAATACCGCTTCACCCGGTGCCACGGGCTGATTCTCACAAGTATTCGGCACATCGACGCGCATCAAGATACAGCCCAACGTGCGCTCACTGACCATACCGCCAAAATCGCGGGCGTGCATATCGAGCCTATCGGCTAATTGGGCAGGATTGGTGATATCCGCATCGCTGACAAAGATAATCTTGGCGTCTAACGCATGAGCAATGGCGCGGTTGACTTGTGCGGCATAAGAGGCTTCAGTGGTTGAGACCATCCCTTCACAAACGATGACATCATAATCGCTACCGATGCTTTGATGATTGATGACCACCTCATCCATCAAATCATCAAAATTATCATCACCAATCATCCGCTCAAGGCGCTGACGGCTGATTGATTGCGGCGGGGTGAGACCAAAGGCGTGCATGGTCAAAGCGCTTGAGCTGTCTAAACTGTTTTGTTTATCGAAAGTATCATCTTGCAAAAAGGGCTTCATAAAGCCGGCTTTGACACCGTTATAATCAAGCGCACGAATCAGACCGAGCGCGGCGGAGGTCACCCCGATTCCACGGCTAGTGGGGACAAGTAAAATGGTTTGCATGGCGTATCCTACGGTTTAGGTTATCCTTGAGGGTGCAGATTTATGGCGATAAAGCAGGGCGCTATGAGCGCTAATCCCTGAATGTATCTCCACAAACCTGCCGATAATCATGGCTTTAAATACAACTCAACTTATAAGCCCAAAGTTTGACGGGTTTCTTTGGCAATCTGACACTCTTCATCGGTTGGAATAACCCATAGCTCAATCTTACTATCGGCGCTATGGAAGCTACCCTCATTACCGCCTGCCAGTGTTTTGTTTTTATCGGCATCGAATTTGATACCGAAATGCGCCATGACGTTCAAAATACGCGCGCGCGTGGTAGCAGAGTTCTCACCGATACCACCGGTGAACACAATACCGGTAAATTCAGGCAGCGCACAGCTTAAAGCCGCTAAGTATTTACCCACGCGGTAGCTGAACATCTCAATGGCGAGCTGAGCATCTGCATGCCCCTCATTTGCCGCTTGCTCAACGGTACGTAAGTCATTTGATAAGCCTGAGATACCGAGCAGACCACTTTCGCTATTCAAAATCTTATCAATTTCCTCTAAGCTCAAGCCTAGCAGACGCTTCAGATGCAGATGCAAACCGGGATCGATATCACCACTACGCGTGCCCATCATCAAGCCCTCAAGAGGCGTGAGACCCATACTGGTATCTAGACTTTTGCCATCATAAACGGCAGTCGCTGAGCAGCCATTACCCAAATGCGCGGTCAACCAACCATGTGTACCACTGGCAGCTGTTATCTTACTGGCACGCTCTGAGACATAGGCGTGTGAGGTGCCATGGAAGCCGTAACGACGGATTTTTTCTTCTTCATATAACGCTTTTGGAATCGGATAACGGTAAGCCACCGGCGGCATGGTTTGGTGAAACGCGGTATCAAATACCACCACTTGCGGAATATCAGGATAAATGGCTTGTACTGCTTCGATACCCAAAGCATTTGCAGGGTTGTGTAGCGGTGCCAAAATCTTTAGGCGTTTAACTTCTGCCAACACATGCTCATCAACGCGTACTGCTTCAGAATACTCGCGTCCACCATGCACGCCGCGATGACCGACGGCGATAAAATCGTATTGCTCAAGGAGCTCAAGGATTTTTTGCAGTGCCAGTTTATGACGACCACCAGGAATACTGATTTCCAACTTTTCGCCATTGATAGCGGTGTGCTTGATACGGGCGGTATCTAGACCTAAGTTTTCGGCTAAGCCTGTGATACGAGTGGATTCATCTTCACTGATTAAAGCGTATTTAATCGAAGAAGAACCGCAGTTCAGCACTAGGGTAGGGTTGGTTAGTTTTGAATTATCAACGTTTTTATCGCTGAAAGTAGAAGGGACTACGCGGTCGCTCATGCTCTATCCTTAGATGGTTTTTGATAAGTGGTTAATCATAGCGGATTAACATCGGTGTAACAAACAAAAATCAACCCTATCGCTAGGGTTTACAGGCACTCAAAAGCTTAATCATTAAGTTTCAATATTATATAGTATAATAATGTAACCTATTTTGCACGCTATACCCTGATAACTATAAGGCTTAATATTGACGCGCGTCAAGATGATAATCCAGCTTTGGCTCACTCAAAGTCATAAATGAATGAATATCAGGCTGATGATGATAAGGTTTTGCTTAGGGCATACAGCTTTATCAATTAATGCTATTATTTAGCCCCTCATCCCTCTTTTCATTATTAGATCAACAGAAAAATGAGAGAGCTATAACAATCGCCAAATCCTTGCTGAGACCTCTTGCTATGATAACTGTTAAAAATTGCCGCTTACTTTTACCGCGCGCCTCAGATGTTTCTACGGCTCGTGCTGCCCTTATGGTAGGAGCGGCTGTTTTTGCGCTTTTTACCTTGACCGGCTGCGGACAAAAAGGCGATTTATATTTAGTCGATAATAGCGCGGCAGCGACTGAGATTGTGCAGCCGGCAGCCGATATAACGGACAGTGCTAGCCGTCCGCAAGACAGCGCTTTTGCCACACTTCGCGATGATAAACTTAATAATAAGACGCCTTAATGCCTTAATGCCTTGATAGCGCTTGTTATCGCAGCGCCTTGGTAAGTAAACCCTTGTTTTAATTTTAAAACCGCCTTTATCAACAGCTTTTAGTAAATAAATGGCTGACACCTGAGACTTAACCTCTGAGACTTGATTATGAGTAATTCTGTAACCCGCCAAACCGCGCACGGCTTATATATCGACCCTGTGGCTTTGAGCGAGCATTTACCTGCGCTCACCTACCGTGACGGCAGCTTATATATGGAAGGCGTCAGTATCGACGCACTAGCTCAATGCTACGATACGCCCTGTTATGTGTATTCTAAACAGGCGATATTGGACGTATATCAGGCATATACGGATAGCTTTGCCACTCTTGAGCATCAGATTTGTTATGCGGTAAAAGCCAATTCTAACCTTGCGGTGTTGGGGATATTGGCGCAGGCAGGCGCCGGTTTTGATATCGTCTCACGCGGCGAGTTGATGCGGGTACTCGCTGCAGGAGGGCAGGCGCATAAGGTGGTATTCTCAGGCGTTGGCAAAACCTATGCCGATATTGAATTTGCCTTAAATCAAGGCATCGGCTGCTTTAATGTGGAGTCTATCAGCGAGCTTGCGACAATCAATACTGTGGCGAAGCAGCTCAATAAACGTGCGCCGATATCGCTGCGCGTCAATCCAGATGTCGATGCCAAAACCCATCCGTATATCTCAACCGGACTCAAAGACAATAAGTTTGGCATTGCCCATGAGCAGGCGCTTGCGGTCTATGAGCAGGCGGCAACCTTGTCACATATTGATATCGTCGGTATTGATTGTCATATCGGTTCCCAGTTGACTGAGGTTGCGCCTTTTGTGGCGGCACTGGACAAAATTATCGAGCTGGTACATAGCTTACGCGCGCGCGGTATTACTTTGCGGCATATCGATTTGGGCGGCGGTTTGGGGGTGCGTTATATCGATGAGTCGCCGGTTTCCATCGCGCAATTTGCCGAGGCGCTTTTACCCAAATTAAGCACGCTTGGCTTAAAAGTTTTCTTTGAGCCGGGTCGCAGTATCGTCGCTAATGCCGGTATATTATTGACCCGTGTCGATGTGCTGAAACCGACTGAGCATAAGAATTTTGCAATCGTGGACGCGGCGATGAATGATTTGATTCGTCCGGCATTATATCAAGCTGAAATGGCGGTGATTCCTAGTCAGCTGCCAAAAGAGGGTTTGAATACAGCCACCATGCAGCCGTGGGATATCGTCGGCGCGATATGTGAGACGGGCGACTTTTTAGCCAAAGACCGTATGCTGTCTTTAGAGACCAATGATGTATTGGCGATTACAGGCGCGGGGGCGTATGGTTTTGTGATGAGCAGTAATTATAATACGCGCGGTCGTGCGTGCGAGGTGATGGTGGATGCCGATAAGCATCAACTCATCCGCCAACGCGAAAGCATCGAAGCTTTATACGCAGGTGAGAGCTTGTGGCAAGCTGCTGATTAAGCGTTTTCAGCCGTAATAAGTATTAGATAAAAAACCCATTACTATTAGTAATGGGTTTTTTATGGGTGGTATTTTATTTATGACAATCAGCACCTTGCCGCGCCTATCGTTATCATTGTGGCAAAGCGCGTGCTAATATATCGCATACATAAAAATAGGATAGGATACAAGGATATGTTAATAGAATTTACCAAAATGCATGGTCTAGGTAATGACTTTATGGTCATTGATTTGGTGACTCAGCGTTTGGATTTGAGCACAGAATTGGTGCAATTATTAGGCGATCGGCATTTGGGCGTTGGTTTTGACCAATTATTAGTGGTTGAGCCGCCGATGCGTCCTGATGTGGACTTTAGTTATCGAATTTTTAATCCTGATGGCAGCGAGGTTGAGCAATGTGGCAATGGCGCGCGCTGTTTTGCCCGTTTTGTGCAAGCGCGTAAGCTGTCCTTTAAGC
>DAIPIF010000049.1:0-10956 GCA_036770925.1 Psychrobacter sp. | reverse complement strand
GCTTGCGCCACCACCCCCTCAAGATGGCGTGTCTACCAATTCCACCACAATCGCTTACTGCTGATAGCCTAACTTTTTTTACGGACTGTTTTATATCATCTCACTAACGATTTTATAAGGCTGCCATGAGGATGGCGATAGAAAATCGATACGGCGAGCTGAAAACAGAACGCTATTGTAAGGCTAACGCGCGCAAATAGCAAGGGCTAAGCCAAAAATGCTGATAAGCGAGGTTAATAAGCACTATTTAGCGCCTCATATAAGCCACTACTGTGGGTTTTGGGTCAAAGGACGCGGGGTTTGTGGGGCAGATACGGGGGCATCGAGACGGAACTGATCTTCAGCTTGCTCACGGGCGTTGACGGCAAGTGCCATACTGGTGATAAAAAAGATGACGGTTAACACCGCCGTTGCCCGTGTCAAAAAGTTCGCTGTGCCTGCCGCACCAAACACCGTACCTGAGGAGCCGGCACCAAATGAGGCACCAGCATCCGCGCCTTTGCCATGCTGTATCAAAATCAAGCCAATCATGGCAATCGCCACAATAATATGCAGGGCTAATATAAACGTAAACATGCTGGCCTCTTTTGCCGTGTAATGACGACTGCTAACGATAAAAATGAAAATTTAGACGATACTTTACTTGGATATTGAATACTATGATTGCGCTGATGAGCTATTCGGCGATATAGCACGCTCGCCTACATTAGGTCATAAGGTGTACTCAAATTAACACTAAAATTGACACCACGTCTTATAAGTAAGGCGCATTGTACACGATTGCAAGGGCACTATTAAAGTCACTTCTATTAACTTATAGGAGTATCTTTAAGCAATGGCTTTACTATAAGCTATAAAAAGCCTTGGGGTTTATATTAAGGGTTATTTTTAACAGCGGCTTTGGCACGGCTAAATGCTTCGGCAATGCTCAAAAAGCTCGCTACTTTTAGCGAAGCGCCGCCAACCAACGCCCCATCTATCATTGGGCTTGCCGCAAAGCTGTCGGCATTATCCGCATTGACGCTACCGCCATAGAGTACTTTAACCGCAGATAAGGATTCGGCAAATTCGGCAACGGTTTGCTTAATATGCTGATGGGTGGCGCTGACTTCGCTGACCGTAGGGATTTTACCGGTGCCAATCGCCCATACAGGCTCATAGGCGATAATCAAGCGCTCAGCAAGATGAGCGGCGATATCAGGCTGTGAGAGTGCGACCTGAGCCAGCATATCAGGTAGGACGCTCAGCTGGCTATCGAGCACCTCAAGTGTCTGCTGGTTATCATACTGCGCTTGGGTTTCACCGATACAGTAGATGACCCCCAGATTTTGCGATAGCGCATGGATGAGCTTGTTGACTAAGGTTGCATGCGTTTCTTGATGATACTGACGGCGCTCGGAGTGACCCAGTAGTGTCCATGTCGCTCCAGCATCATGAACTTGCTTGGCGGAGCAATCACCCGTATAAGCGCCCGTGCTGCTACTATGGGCACTGATGTCTTGCGCGGCACAGGCTATCAACGTATCCTGCAAATGGGTACAGACCGCATGGATATGCAGACAGCTTGGGGCAACCATTATTTGACAATGAGCGAGTGTATCGGTAGCTTTGTTATCGTTACTCGTCGCTAATACTAAGTCATTTAATAAGGTATTTACTTCATTTATTGTCGCTGGATTTTGTTTCCAATTACCAATTACCCAAGCTTGCATCATTCTTCTACCTTATATTATTTATCATTGCCAATAGGGCTCATAGGTAGGCAAGTATAACAAATATTTAGCCATGGCTATAGTATCTATAGTATCGTGCAACAATGCCTAAATGGGTCAGCAAGCGGTCCAGATGAGGCGCTAATCCTTCGCTGATTTGCGACTATAAATGAGGATTGCCTTAATATGAATGGGGATTGCCTTAAATTGATATTTTTACAGTGCCTATAACCGCTATAATAATGCTAATAAGGCGCTGTCTGTTTTTTAAATCGCTTTGAATGTGAGATAGCCCACAGTATGGAGTAAGTTTTATGACGAGCACACCCAGTAAGTTTGGTGGTTTAGCGCAGCAGCTGATTACTGCCGGTCTAGTGACTGACGCGCATATGCAAACCGCGCAAACGGAGTCGCAAAAACAGCAGATAGGGCTGATACCTTATCTGGTTGAGCACAAAATGGCGGATGCGTATCAACTGGCGTGGCTATTGTCGCAGTCGTTTGGCGACCCTTTATTTGATCTAGATGCCCTTAGCAATGACAGTATGCCGAAGGATTTGGTGGACGAGAAAGTCGTGCGTAAGTTCAATGCGCTACCCATCTTTAAACGCGGACAGCGGCTTTTTGTGGCGTTAAGTGACCCGACACGACTCGATGCGGTCGATGCGATGCGCTTTAACTCAGGGCTTTCTATTGAGCCGGTATTGGTTGAAGAAAATAAGCTTAAAAAACGTATTGAGACCACCTTTGCAGATAGCATGCAAAACTTCTCCGGTTTTGAGAGTAGTGACTTAAAAGTCGATTTTGAAGATGATGGTGATGACAGCGAGAGCGGTGAGACTAAGCTCTCAGATGGCGTTGATGAAGCGCCGGTCGTCAAGTTTGTCAATAAAATGCTGATTGATGCCATTCGTATGGGTGCCTCTGACTTACATTTTGAGCCGTATGAAAAAAGCTATCGCGTACGCTTTCGCGTCGATGGGGTGATGCAAAAAATAGCCAATCCTCCCGTACAACTGGCAGGTAAAATCGCGGCGCGTCTCAAAGTGATGTCACAAATGGACATCTCAGAGCGCCGTATTCCTCAAGATGGACGGATTAAACTTAAAATATCTAAAGATAAAGCCATTGATTTTCGGGTAAGCTCACTCCCCACCTTATTTGGTGAAAAGCTGGTGCTGCGTATTCTTGACCCCTCCTCAGCGATGCTCGGTATTGATGCACTCGGTTATGAGCCTGATCAAAAAGACTTGTTTATGGAGGCGTTGCATAAGCCACAAGGCATGGTGCTGATTACCGGTCCTACAGGTTCGGGTAAAACGGTGTCTCTTTATACCGGTATTAATATCCTAAATACTGGTGATACCAACATCTCAACTGCTGAAGATCCGGTGGAGATTAACCTCGATGGTATCAATCAGGTCAACGTCAATCCTAAAGTGGGTCTGACCTTCTCAAGCGCTCTAAAATCATTCTTGCGTCAAGATCCAGACATTATCATGGTGGGTGAGATTCGTGATTTAGAAACGGCGGAGATTGCCATTAAAGCGGCTCAAACCGGTCACATGGTACTCTCAACTTTGCACACCAACTCCGCACCTGAAACCTTAACCCGTTTGCGTAATATGGGGGTGGCGTCGTTTAATATTGCCACTTCAGTGAACTTAGTGATTGCCCAGCGGCTAGCACGGCGCTTATGCAAAAACTGCAAAAGACCGACCAGTGTACCGCGCCAAAGCTTGCTTGAGATTGGCTTTACCGATGCCGATTTGGACAATCCTGATAACCTCATTTATGAGCCCGTCGGCTGTGGTGAATGCCGCGATGGCTATAAAGGTCGATTGGGTATCTATGAGGTGATGAAAATCTTCCCCGATATTGCTCGTATTATTATGGAAGATGGTAACGCTATTGATATCAAAGATGCGGCGCTCAAAAACGGCTTTCGTGACTTACGGCGCTCTGGTATCTTAAAGGTATTACAAGGTTTGACCAGTATTCAAGAGATGTTGCGGGTCACCTCAGAATAACGGGCAAACTTTGAACGAGAAATAAAGTCCATATCTCACCGCATATTGGGCTAAAATAGAGAGGCTGCGGTTTTTTTAGTGGTTTTTGGCTATCAAAGCTGCTATTAAAGCTGTGAGCTGATTGGTTCATATGGATTAGGTAATCTTGAGGATACGAGTATGGCAAAAGCAAAGACTAAGACCGAAATGCTATTAGACTTTGTCTATGATGGGGTCAATCGGCGTGGGCAAAAAGTAAAGGGCGAGACCACCAGTCGTAATTTAGAGCTGGCAAAAGCCACGTTGCGTAAGCAAGGCATCACCGTCAAATCCATCAAGAAAAAACCTAAACCGCTGTTTACCATGAAAAAAGCGATCAAGCCGATTGATATTGCGATTTTTGCACGGCAGCTAGCGACGATGATGAAAGCGGGTGTGCCTTTGACCCAGTCTTTTGAGATTGTTGCCGACTCGCTTGAAAACCCGAGTATGAAAGAATTGGTATTACAAATAAAAACGGATATCGAAGCGGGCGGTACTTTTGCCTCCGCACTGCGTAAGCATCCGCGTTATTTTGATGACCTGTTTTGCTCCTTAGTGGATTCAGGTGAGCAATCAGGCGCGCTAGAGACCATGCTTGAGCGGGTCGCCACTTATAAAGAAAAAAGTGAGATGCTCAAAGCAAAAATCAAAAAAGCCATGAAATATCCGATTTCGGTTGTCGTGGTTGCTATTATTGTTACCGTTATTCTACTGGTAAAAGTGGTTCCTGTGTTCTCTGGACTATTTGAATCCTTTGGGGCTGAACTGCCCGCCTTTACGCAAATGGTCGTTGGCATGTCAGAGTGGATGCAAACGTGGTGGCTGTTATTAATTGTGAGTATTGGTGGCACGATTGTGGGTTTCTCTGAAGCCAAAAAACGCTCGAAGAAGTTCCGTAACTTTTTGGACAGAGCGGCTCTAAAAGCGCCAGTCTTTGGCAATATTGCTTATCAGGCGGTTATTGCGCGTTTTTCGCGCACGCTTTCAACCACTTTTGCAGCCGGTGTGCCGCTCATTGACGCGCTAGACTCCACTTCGGGCGCAGCCAATAACATTGTCTTTTATAATGCCATTCAACAAATAAAAAACGATGTCTCAACCGGTCAGCAGCTTCAATTCTCCATGCGCTCAACCAACCTTTTCCCAAGCCTAGCCATTCAAATGGTCGGTATCGGTGAGGAATCCGGTAGTTTGGAGGAGATGCTCGATAAAGTGGCGATCTATTATGAAAACGAAGTCGATAACGCCGTTGATGGTTTGACTAGCATGATGGAGCCTTTAATCATGGCGGTTCTTGGGGTATTAATTGGTGGTTTGGTTATTGCCATGTATTTACCAATCTTCCAAATGGGTGCAGTAGTCGGCTAAAAGCTACTGAAAGGACAATGATTTGATGCCATTGATAGAGTTATTACAGAGTAATATGAGCGCCGCCTTAATCGTATTTACGCTACTAGGGCTATGTATCGGTAGTTTTTTGAATGTGGTGATTCATCGCATACCGCTGATGATGCATTATGCATGGCGACAAGAGTGCAGTGAGTTTTTGAATCAGCAAAGCGATCTAAACCGTGAGCATACGACCGCGCTGATACAAGTGGTGGCAAAAGATACGCCCATTACCTTGAGCAAACCCTCCTCACGCTGTCCGCATTGCGCCCATAAAATCCAGTGGTATGAAAATATACCGCTTATCAGCTGGCTCGTCCTACGCGGGCGCTGCTCTGATTGCAAGGCAGCCATTGGCTGGCGTTATCCTATCGTTGAGCTGGTTACCGCGCTGCTATCAGGCGTGGTGATTTATCACTTTGGGGTCACTGGCGCAGGGCTCTCAGCGCTGCTGCTGGTGTGGACCTTGATTGCGCTAACGGGTATTGATTTTGATACCCAGCTATTGCCGGATCGCTTAACCTTTCCCTTAGCGGGACTGGGACTGGCGGTGAACTCACAAGGCTGGTTTGTCACGCCGACTCAGTCGATATGGGGCTTATTGCTCGGGTTTTTATCACTATGGATTGTGGTCAAAATATTTTATTTGCTCACCAAAAAACACGGCATGGGGCAAGGGGATTTTAAATTATTAGCGGTATTGGGCGCATGGCTCGGTCCTATGATGCTGCCATTGATTATTTTATTATCATCGGTACTCGGCTCAGTCGTGGGTGTGATATTGATGAGACGACAAGGGGAAAGCCGACCGTTTGCCTTTGGTCCTTATATTGCGGTCGCCGGTATCATTGCTTTATTATATGGCAACGATATCGTCAATTGGTATTTAGCCATGTACGTTTAGTCCCCTGATACTGATATCCCTTACTGTAAATAAAGCCTATCGTGCTCATTTATTATTTTATCCGCTCAATAATTATTTTCTAAATAAGTCATCATTATGTCAAATATGCCAAAAAACGCTGCAAACTCATACTCTGCACCGCAGCAGCACACTTCTGCAAAATCCAAAAAACTGGTGGTGGGTTTAACGGGTGGTATCGGTAGCGGCAAGTCCGCTGCTAGTGCTTGGTTTGCCAACCAAGGCGTTGACATTATAGATGCTGACGTCATTGCGCATGAAGTGGTGGTCAAAGGTAGCCCAACATTACGTAAAATTCAGCGCAAATTTGGCGATTGGGTGATTAATAAAGCCGGTGAGATGGATCGTGCTGCGGTGCGCAGCCATGTGTTTGCCAACTCTGACGCGCTCATTGAGCTTGAGGAGATTACCCATCCTGCCATTCGTGAAGCGGCAAAAGAGAAGCTGGCAGCGAGTACCGCTGACTATGTGGTGCTCTCAGCACCGTTACTGATTGAGGCCGCTGAGGCAGGATTGGCAAATTTATGTCAGCGCATCTTGGTGATTGATGCCAGTGAAGAGACGCAGCTGACCCGTGCCAGCCGCCGTGACGCGCTCAGTGTGACCAAGATTAAAGCCATTATGGTCAATCAGCTAGACCGTGATGAGCGTAAGCGCCATGCGGATGATGTGGTTATTAATGAAGGTGATTTAGCCGCGCTACACACCCAGTTGCAGCCACTGCACGACGCCTACCTTAGCCTTGCTCAGCAGCTAAAGCTCGCTGACGATTAACTTCATACAGCGCCATGCCTGTTGCCACACTGACATTTAGGCTTTGCAAATTGCCATGCTCATTGCCCGACATCGGGATATAAACCAGCTCATCACAGCACTCGGTGGTCAAACGGCGCATCCCCTCGCCCTCTGAGCCCATAATAATCGCCGTCTTGCCGGTTAAATCAGCCGCGTGCAGAGGCTTCGCATCGGCATTGAGCGCCGTACCAAAGACAAACACGCCGGCGCTCTTGATTTGTCCAAGCGTCCGCGCAAGGTTAGTAACGCTGATAATAGGCATCATCTCAGCAGCGCCGACGGATACTTTTGCGACCGTAGGCGTGAGGCTTGCGGCATGGTGTTTCGGGCAAATAACCGCATCAACGCCCATGGCTACTGCCGTACGCAGGCAAGCGCCAAAGTTATGCGCATCCGTAATCTGATCGAGCACCAATAATAAGCACTGGTCACGACTGGCTAAGGTATCGAGCAAGCCTTCATCAGCAAACCCCAGTGGACGCGCATGTAGCACCACGCCTTGGTGCTGCGGACTACCACACAATTGGGTCAAGTTGTCCTTTTGGGTGGGCTGCACACTCACGCCATTATCTTTGGCCTGCGCCATTATCGCTTGTACATGGGTATCCGTTTCACGACCTTGTTGTACAAATAAACTCAAAGCATCCAACGGACGATGTTCAAGCAGCGCTTCAATGGCATGAATACCATAAAAATAGCTGGGTTTTGCCATAATAAGCCTACCAATTAAAAAATAAAAACCATTATGACATAAGATAATGGCGATGAATATTAAAGCGTCTCAGCAGATTTATAAAGGCAATAAATGGCTCGCCGATTACGCCTTTATATCCAACTTAGCTTTTTAAACTTAGTCTTTTAAACTTAGCCTTCTAAATGACAGACGTATTGTACGATTTGCTCGTTACGAATATCGAAGCTGCTATTGCCTGCCACCACAAAGGATTGACCAGCACGATAATAGCTAAAATCCTCGTCGCCATTGATTTTGACTTCACACTCGCCACTGACAATCTCAATACGCTCAGAGCTGTTGGTCTCGAAGTGATAGGACTCAGTGGTGCTATCACAAGGTAGAATCATCCCCAGTTTTTTATGGCGACCATCTTCAAACATAATGGTATGGTTTGAGCTGCGTCCCTCATGGGCAATAGTGGCATGGGTATTGACTGTCACATTGGTAAATTGTGCCGCTGTCATAGTGACTTCCTTATCAAATAATTAGTGCTAAACTAAAAAATAAGTGGTGCTCTTAGGTGCTGCTCTATAGGAGCTTGAAGCAAAGGAGCTATCAATAAATACTGCCGTTGCCTATTTTATAGGCTCAGGGAGATTATGCTACCACATTATGTCTAAAAAGTTTGTTAAAGCGCACTCAAAACGATGATAGCAATATGGGCGTATTATTATAACGCAAACCGTACGCCGCACGTTATCCAAAGTGACAGGGCGATTTATCGTATCAAGCATCTATTATCTAGCCACTGCTAGCTGTTGCTTTTCATTAAACTTATGGTTAGGCTAATCATCATTAATAGGGCAATAAAGCGCTCACTTATTGAACCATACCATCCTTTTTAATTTTTTGGGGATATGACTTCGGCCACGACTTAGATAGTCGCCGAGCCAATGTTAATCGCCTGCCATGAGAGGCTTTAATGCTTTTATCATTAACCTTGCATCAGTTTGCACTCATTGCTCAGCATGAATTGAGTGTCGCTGAAGGCTTTAATGTCATTACCGGTGAGACAGGCGCGGGCAAGTCTTTATTACTTGACGCTTTATCGTTGTGCGTCGGCGCGCGGGCGGACAGTGCGCTCGTCAGACACGGTGCTGAAAACGCGGATGTCTATGCGCAATTCGATGTCACAGACAATGCGCCGGTTGCAGAATGGTTCAGCGCACATGAGCGCGAGTTAGATGAGCCTGAAATCCTGATTCGCCGGCAGCTGAGTCATAATGGACGCTCCAAAGCGTGGCTCAATGGGTCGCCGGTCAGTCTCAGTGAGCTCAAAAGCTTGGGGGTATTGTTAGTAAATATTCATAGCCAACATGCCCAGCAAGCGCTACTTAAGCCGCAATTCGTGGTGCAATGGCTCGATGCGATGGCAAAGCTAACCCCGCTTGCCACCGAAACTGCCAACAGCTATCAGCAGTATCTACTAATCAAGCGCCGTGCCGATGATATTGCCAGCCGAGAGGCGCAGCGCCAAGACCGTATGCTGCTGCTGCAAAGTCAGCTGGCGGATATCGCGCCATTACTCGCCATTGATTATCATGAAGTTGAGGCGGAGCATGAGGAGCTGTCTAACATTGAGGCGCTGATGATGGAGGCCAGTCATGGGCTACATCTGCTCGATAATGATAGCGATGAGCCCGATGTCATGACGCTACTTGGGCAAGCGATTAAGCTGTGTGATCATCAGATGGCAGTCAGCCCAACCTTTGGGCAAGCCTCAGAACAGCTACATTTAGCCCAGCAGCAAATCACTGAAGTCACCGCGCTGCTGTCCGATTATGCCGAACAGCAATTGCCTGACCCTGAACGCTTGCAAGAGCTCGATAGTCTGATAAGTCTGGGGCATCGACTGTCACGTAAGCATAACTTGCCAGCGGGCGACTTGATAGCGGAGGCAAAAGCGTGGCAAGCGCAATTGCAGGAGCTAGAAAATGAGCCGAGTAGTGACGCTTTAGCCGAGCAAATGGCGCTAGCATGGCAAGATTATATAACACGGGCAATGACCCTGAATAAAAAACGCGTACAAGCTGCCCCTGCTATCTGCACGCAATTAGTGGCGCAATTACAGCCGCTTGCGCTACCCAATGCGCGCTGCGAGTTTGTTTTTAGCCAAAAAGAGCCTGCCCATTATAGTGCCCAAGGTTGCTATGATATTGAGCTATTATTTAGCGCTAACGTCGGTATGCCGATGCAGCCGCTATATAAAATCGCCTCAGGCGGTGAGCTGTCGCGGATGGCGCTTGTGATGCAAGTATTACAAGCGACCAGTAGCGATAATAATGCCGCCAAACCGATGCTGGTGTTTGATGAGGTTGATGTCGGTATCAGTGGCGGCACCGCACAAGTGGTCGGTGAGCTCTTGCGTGCTCTTGGGCACACGCAGCAATTACTCGCCATTACCCATCAGGCGCAAGTAGCCGCGCAAGCGCATCAGCATATCTTGGTACAAAAGCATCATAACCAGCTGACCCAAAGCGAGCTGGTGATATTAACCAAAGAGGCGCAAGTGGATGAGCTGGCACGGATGTCAGGCGGGGTGATTATCACTGAAGTGACGCGCAATCACGCCCGTAGTCTGTTGACTGATGTCAAATAGTGCAAGGCGCACCAATTTTTTGTTAGATTGACTTAAGTGGCATTTTGGTTGCTTTTGTCATTAATATCGCCATATAGTAATGTCTCACCCTTTGTAGAGTGTGTTTGCCCTTATGTCCACAGCCAATTTGACCCATCACTTCTTAATCGCCGCGCCAGACTTATCAGACCCACGGTTTGAGCAGGCGCTGATTTATATCTGTCGCCATGATCAGCAAGGCGCGTTAGGTCTGATGGTCAATCGCCCCCTTGAGGAAGCGAGGGTGGGTAAGCTGTTAGAGGATTTAGATATCGATGTCAGCAATCCGCAAGTGAGGGATGATTTGGCATTAGAGGGCGGTCCTATGTATCCTGAAGTCGGCTTTGTGCTGCATACCGGTCAACCGGAGTGGGCGTCCTCCTTTCCCATCTCAGAGAACGTCTGTATTACCACCAGTCAAGATATCCTAAGACGTATCGCGGCGGGGCAAGGCGTTGGGCATTATCAGCTGTGCCTTGGGCATGCCAGTTGGGGTAGGAAGCAGTTGGAAAATGAGCTAAATAATGGCGATTGGCTGGTCTGCCCTGCTGATTTGAACTTATTGTTTGAGACGCCTTTTGAGGAGCGGTGGCAGAGCGCGGCGGATAAAATCGGGGTTAATTTTGACTATTTAAGCAGTGATATTGGTCATGCTTAATGGCTATTTATTCAAAATCAATATCTGTTATCTACAGTCAGGCAATCTCAAACCCAGTCAATACTTTAAGCCCATA
>DAIPIF010000048.1:8073-11068 GCA_036770925.1 Psychrobacter sp. | reverse complement strand
ATATATTAACAACCTGTAAGCCTTGGTAGCCCATACCTTTTTCACCACTATATTAAAGCGCTTAGCCTATATTCATTGATGGTTATCTCTATACCTTGGTATTCATCGATTGGGGTCTGCTAAAAACTGGAAGCCTAACTTGATATGAATAAACCGCTTGCCCCCGATACTGAACAAATCAATCGCATGTTTATGCACCGGATTATCATTTTTGGTTTATTGATTTTTGCCGGTTTAAGCGGCTTGCTGCTGCGCTATGGCTATTTGCAGGTGTATGCGCATGACAAATATAAAACTCAGGCAGACAATAACCGCATCAAGCTGATATCAGCGCCGCCGAGTCGCGGCTATATCTATGACCGTAATGGGGTGTTACTGGCAGATAATCAGCCCGTATTTACGGCGATGCTCAGCCCCGATGAGGTCGAAAACCCTGAACGCACCTTAGCGTTATTAGCACCGATATTTGAGCTGACAGAGACGGATATTACCGATATTTTGGCGCGGCTTGGCAGAACTAAAAATGACCCTGTAACGATAAAAATCGACTTGACCGACACTCAGCTGGCGCAGTTTAGTGAGCGCAAGCCGTTTTTTCCCGGAGTGACTATTCAAAGTAAGCTGACGCGCTCCTATCCTTATGATGAGCTATTTGCGCATGTGATTGGCTACGTTGGGCGTATTAACGATAAAGAAAGTAAGCAAATTAATAAAGATCGTTATGCCGGTACAGACCTCATTGGCAAAATTGGCATTGAGGATTATTACGAAGATATTTTGCTTGGGCAGCCCGGTTATCAGTCCGTAGAGACCGACGCGCACGGCAATATTTTGCGGCAATTAGAAACCAAAGCACCGATTGCGGGTAATGATATTACCCTCAGCCTAGATTATGGCTTGCAAATGGTCGCCCAAAAACAGCTGGATGGCAGACGCGGGGCTATCGTTGCCATTGACCCCAAAAACGGTGATGTGCTGGCTTTCGTC
The DNA here is from genome assembly GCA_036770925.1 of Psychrobacter sp. Lineage (GTDB taxonomy): Bacteria > Pseudomonadota > Gammaproteobacteria > Pseudomonadales > Moraxellaceae > Psychrobacter. The sequence goes on along the minus strand of DAIPIF010000048.1, from coordinate 10,081 downwards.
AGCAACCCCAGTTATGACCCCAATCCTTTTATCTCCGGTATCTCTTTTAGAGATTATGGCGATTTGCGCGACGACCTCGATCAGCCGCTCTATAACCGCGCTTTGCAAGGTATGTATCCGCCCGCCTCAACGATCAAACCCTTTGAGGCGCTAGGCGGCATTCACTACGGTCTGCGCACTTGGGACAGCACTATTTTTGACCCCGGTTACTTCAGTCTGCCCGGTGACTCACATCGCTTTCGGGACTGGAAAAAGGGCGGTCATGGTCCGGTTAATATGAAAAAATCCATCGTGATGTCGGTCGATACGTATTATTATAAACTGGCGTATGAGATGGGCATTCAGCGCTTGCACGATTGGATGGTACGCTTTGGCTTTGGCGAACAAACGGGTATCGATTTGCCCAGTGAGAAATCAGGAATTATGCCCTCACCCAAATGGAAACAAGAGACTTATGGTAAGGGCTGGTTACCGGGTGAGACCATTTCGGTCAGTATTGGTCAAGGCTATTTTTTAGCCACACCACTACAGATTGCCAATGCCACCGCCATGACGGCTAATAAAGGCTATCATATCACTCCGCATTTGCTCAAACGGAGTGACGGCGCAGCTGACATTGACATTATTGATAGACCTGATGGTCGAATTGAATATAACGGTCAAGCATCGGATTGGACACGGATGCACGATGCCATGGAGCAAACCGTTAAAGCAGGTACGGCACGGCGCGCTTATAATCCTAAGTATCGTATGGCTGGTAAAACGGGGACAGCGCAAGTAAAATCCATCGCCCAAGGTAAAAGCTATAACAAAGCGGCTCTCGATAAGCGCCACTGGGATCACGCGTGGTTCAATGGCTTTGCGCCCGTTGAAAACCCTGAAATTGCCGTAGCGGTTTTGGTTGAAAACGGCGGTGGTGGTGGCGCCGTCGCTGCGCCTGTGGGACGCGCGCTGTTTGATTATTGGGTATTGCAGCGTAAAAACAACCCTATTTTGCCACCCAGTGATGACGAGCTCATACTCATCAAGCGCCAAAAAGCAAAAGATAAAGCCGCCCGTGATGCCATTCGTGATCGAGAAGAAGCCCTTAAAAAACGCGCTGAGAACAACGATTAAAATACAGCGCGCAATGTTAATAACGCTAATTACGCTAACCAGACAAGCCCGCTACTATGAAAAAACCTGCTTCCCCACGACCTTCTAAAATAAAAAAAGCCAATAGCAAAGCCGCTGGCACTGTGCGTATTATTGGTGGACAGCTCAAACGCCGCACGGTTGCCTTTATTGATACGGACGGCTTACGCCCCACGCCCGACCGTTTGCGCGAAACACTGTTTAACTGGCTGCTGACTGATATTCATGACGCGCAGATATTGGACAGTTGTGCCGGCAGCGGCGTCTTAGGGTTTGAAGCCTTATCACGCGGCGCGGCGCATTGCACTTTTATAGAAGCCAGTCGCCCCCAAAGTCAGCTGCTTGCCCAAAATGCCCAGCAATTACAGCTGAGCCCTGATAGCTATCAAATTATTTATGGCAACGCAGAACAAGTCATTTACCAAAAGCATTTTGATGCTAAACCCTTTGATATTGTCTTTATTGACCCACCCTACGCCATGGATTTGTGGCACGCCATTTTGAGCGCGTTAATCACTACACAATTAATCCGCCCACAGACGCTTATTTATTTAGAAGCGGATAAAGACTTAAGCACACAACTGGACGCCTTGGCATTATCACAGCAAAGTATTTTAAACGCGCAAGGGCTGAATGGCTTTGAGTGTCTAAAACATACCAAAGTCGGTCAAGTTGTCGCTGGACTTTATCGTCTATCATCGTCATAATCTAACAGCATCATAAATATGCACTTAAAAATGCTAAAAACCGCCAAAACCTGCCAAACAGTGCCATTTAATAAGCAGCAGGCGAAAATAAACCCCAATGCAGCTTGCAAGCATAGGCGCTACTGCTTATAATGTGCAGTCTGTTTTTTGAGAGCCCCGTTCCCAGC
>DAIPIF010000048.1:0-8063 GCA_036770925.1 Psychrobacter sp. | reverse complement strand
TGCAAAACCAGCTGAAGTGACCCATGACTGGTATGTCGTAGATGCTGACGGCAAGACCCTTGGTCGCTTAGCCACCGAAATTGCTAGTCGCTTACGTGGCAAGCATAAAACTTGTTACACGCCGCACGTTGATACTGGTGACTTCATTGTCGTCATCAATGCCGAAAAAATCACGGTAACTGGCAAAAAAGCACAAGATAAAAAATACTATCGTCACACTGGCTACCCAGGCGGTATTAAAGAAACCAACTTCACCAAGCTGATTGCACGTAAGCCTGAAGATGTTCTACATAAAGCAGTTAAGGGTATGCTTCCAAAAGGCCCTCTTGGCTACGCGATGATCAAGAAGCTGAAACTATATGCGGGTACCGAACATCCACATGAAGCTCAGCAACCTAAAGAACTAGACATCTAAGGATATACTTATGGAACGCAATTACGGAACTGGTCGCCGCAAGACTTCTACTGCTCGTGTCTTTTTATCAAAAGGTACTGGTAGTATCGTTGTTAACGGTAAGCCACTTGACGAATATTTCAGCCGTGAAACTTCACGTATGGTTGTCCGTCAGCCATTAGAGCTACTAAATTCAGCCACTGATTATGACTTATTTGTCACTGTCGCTGGTGGTGGTATTAGTGGTCAAGCGGGCGCAATCCGCCACGGTATTACCCGCGCACTTATCGAAGCTGACGAGACGCTCAAGCCTGCGCTAAAAGCAGCTGGCTTTGTGACTCGTGACTCACGTAAAGTTGAGCGTAAGAAATTGGGTCTACGTAAAGCACGTAAACGTCCACAATTCTCAAAACGTTAATCAAAGCTATTTTTTATCAGTCTGGATTTATTGGCTTTTTCTCGAAGCTTTATATTCAGCAGATACTATAATAGATTTGCAAAACCTTATAAGCGGGCAACCGTTTATAAGGTTTTTTTATGGGTTTTAAATATCAGCCTTGTCTAAGCAGTAGTAATAAAAGCTCTGACGCAAAGTCCATCTTGCAAAATACCCTCAGCTACCCCATGATAATACTCATAATATGAACTTTCCATTATTAGCCGCGCAGCTATCAGCTCGAATAATAAGACGATGTGCCATGAAAGGATACTATGAAAGCGCCTGAACAATTCGACCCCAGCAAGCTTGATACTCAAAACCATCCTCCAAAGGCGATGTCATCAAATAAGATGGCAAAATCACCCGCCCTTGATAAAGACACCCCCACTATTACCCAAACCCAAAAGCGCACCGCCCAAGCACCCAAAAAACCATTTCAGTGGGCATTTTTATTGCCCAAATATTGGGGAATATGGCTGATGATGGCGTTGTTGCTGCCACTGGTTTATCTGCCCCTGCGTTGGCAGTTTTGGTTTGGACGTAAGCTGGGTATCCTAATTTATAACCTTGCTGCTACGCGGCGGCGTGATACCTTAATCAATCTGCGCTTGGCGTTTCCTGAAAAGCCAGAAGCTGAGCGCGAGCTGATGGCAAAGCAAGTGTTTGTCAATCAAGGCATCGGTATATTTGAGACCTTATGCGCATGGTTGCGCCCCAATGTGTTTACGCGAACGGTTTCAATCTCGGGGCTACAACATCTCGTCCATGCACAAAATGAAGGGCGCGCGGTTATATTATTGGGTGCGCATTATACGATGCTGGATCTTGGCGGGTTATTTTGTACGCAGTTTTTTGCGCTGGATTGTATGTATCGACCACAGAATAATGCCTTATTAGATTGGTTTATTTATAATGGGCGCACTGCTATTTTTGGCAAACAAATATCCAGTCGCGATATGCGCAGCTTAGTGAACTCTATTAATAGTGGACATGTCATCTGGTATTCTCCTGACCAAGATTACGGGCTCAAACAAGGCGTCATGGCACCATTTTTTGGCGTGCCCGCTGCCACCATTACTATGCCCAGACGCTTAGCAAAACTCGGCAGTAAGCAGCATCCACCCGCTATTATGGCGCTGCACACTTATCGGCAAACTCCTGATAATCTACCTCGCGGCAAACGTCCGCATTATCATCTGACCATTACCCCAAAAATTGATAACTACCCTAGCCATGATGAAGTGGCGGATGCCACGCGAGTTAATGAGATATTAGAAGGGCTGATTCGTATTGACCCGACCCAATGGATGTGGTTTCATCGGCGCTTTAAAAATGCTCCTGAGGGACGCAGTGATATTTATAAATAGACGTTAGCACCCTAAAAGCGCTCACAAATTTGCTATACTTTGACCCTGATAACGGTTGTCTTCAATTGACCTTAATAAATAATCAAAATAATGGACGTCTCATGAGCGATAATAATATAACCAACCCACAAAATACTGCTAATTCAACGCAAGCAAAACGTATTTTGACTGGTATTAAACCTACAGGTATCCCGCATTTAGGCAACTATGTTGGCGCTATTCGCCCCGCCATTCAGTCGATTCAACATAGCGATGACGAAGCGTTTTTCTTTTTGGCAGACTATCACGGTATTATCGGCTGTTATGACCCCGCCATTATTCATGAATCCACCAAAGCGATTGCCGCCACTTGGATTGCCTGTGGACTTGACCCTGAACGTGTGACTTTTTATCGCCAGTCGGACGTACCTGAAATCCCAGAACTCGCATGGATACTCAATTGCTCCTGCGCCAAAGGCTTAATGAACCGTGCCCACGCCTATAAAGCCGCTGTCGATATGAATGCAGAAAAAGACGATGTCGATGCAGATTTTGGCGTCACGATGGGATTATTCGGTTATCCCGTGCTGATGGCAGCTGATATCTTAATGTTTAATGCCACTCACGTTCCTGTAGGGCGCGACCAAATCCAACATATCGAGATGGCGCGCGATATCGCCGGCACCTTTAACCATCGTTATAAGTCACTATTTACCTTACCCAGTGCGGTCGTTGATGACGAAGTTCCGCTGCTGACGGGGCTTGATGGACGTAAGATGAGTAAAAGTTATGGCAATACCATTCCGCTATTTGGTGAACCCAATCCGCAAGTCAATCCTGAAAAGCAGATGCATAAAGCCATCATGAAAACCGTCACCAACTCACAACTACCTGCTGAGCCCAAAGACCCTGACGATTCTGCTATTTTTGAGATTTATAAAGCCTTTGCCACCCCTAGCGAGATTGCCGATATGCGCGCGCAATATGCCGCTGGTATCGGCTGGGGTGATGCCAAACAAGTGCTATTTGATAAAATCAACGCCGAGATTGCGCCGTTCCGCGCTCGTTATGAAGAGCTGATGGCAAACCCAAAAGAGCTGGAGGAGATATTGCAAATGGGTGCTGATAAAGCCCGTCGCCATAGCCGTAAACAGCTCGATAAAACCCGCCGTGCGATAGGTATTCGTCCGCTTGCCAAACTCAAATAACGGTCAAGCTTCGCCATGCAAATAACGGTCAACCAAAGCGCGGAGGCTTATTCCATAAGCCATCCTAAGCCTCATGAGCACTCGCTGCGCATCTATCAGACGCCTGTACAACATCTGCCGGATGACTTGTATGTGCCGCCGCAAGCCTTTGCGATTTGGCTTGAGCAGTTTGCAGGACCACTGGACTTTTTATTATACTTGGTCAAAAAGAACAACGTTGACTTGACGCAGATGCCGATATTGCCGATTACTGAGCAGTATTTGGCTTATATCAGTGAGTTAGATAGCGCGCATTTTGAATTAGCGGGTGATTATTTGCTAATGGCATCGACCTTAATTGCCATAAAAACTGAGCTGCTATTACCAAAGCCGCAAACCCCGACTGATGAGCGCGACCCTAAAACTGAGCTGATTGAGCGCCTTGAAGCCTATGCCCAGATTAAAGAGGCAAGCCGGCGTTTGGATGATTTAATCCGCCTTGAGCGCGATGTATTTTTGGCGCTGGTCAGTCTGCCACATCAAGAGATTATGCGCACCGAGTTACCACGCTATTCGCCCAATTTATTGATTGAAAGCTTATTTAAAATGCAATTACAAACAGACTATCAGATGCATAGTATTAAAGCGGATACCGTGCCGCTATCTGACCGTATTGCGAGTATCAGTCGGCAGCTGAGCACGGGCGGCGCACACTCCTTTTATGAGTTGCTCGATAAATCACAAGGTAAAATCGGCATCGTCGTCAGCTTTGTAGCAGTGCTGGAGCTGATGAAAAGGCAATTGATTCACACTATCGATACCGATACCGATTCACTACTCTTAGAATGGCTAGCCTGAGTAGAGACGACAATACCCAATAAGGGTCAGCAAGATTATTTATCAAAAACAGCCATCCAATAACAGTCAAAAAAAGAGCACGCTTATCATGGCAACTCCTGATGCTATCAATAAAAAACCTGACATCGCCAACCTTAATATTCAACAAGCCAGCCGCCATATTGAAGTGTTATTACATGCCTCTGAAACACCGCTGACCGCCCATACTCTCAAAAAACATTTATCGTTATCTACCGAAGACTTTCAGCAAGCTTTAGCAGTATTACAGCAGCGTTTAGATACAGGGGTGTTAAGCTTACAGCAGACTGCAAGCGGTTATCGTTTGCAAATTGCGGATCATTACAGTGCCCTTATTCAGCAGGTATTTCCGCAGCGCAGGCAGCGTTTGAGCCAAGCACTGCTTGAGACGCTCAGCGTGATTGCTTATAAGCAGCCGGTGACCCGTAGTGATATCGAGTATGTGCGCGGCGTCTCTTTATCGAGCACTATCTTACGCCAGTTATTTGATAAAGGCTGGATAATGGAAGATGGCTACAAAGACACTTTGGGGCGTCCGGCGTTATTGCATACCACGCCGCAGTTTTTGGATGCCTTTGGGCTAAACAGTTTAGAGGAACTACCACCGATGCCTGATTTGGCGGCGATTAGCAGTACCTCTTAACGGTCTTATTAAAGCGGCTTTAAAACGCAAAAAAACCGCTGTAATAAGCTATCACAGCGGTTGTTTTTATAGCGCGATTGATTATATATACCTTAAATATCTCTAGCAGGTGCACCATATTGATTATGTTGTGGCGAGGTATCTGAGGCTAACCAAATAATGAGTAAAATAGCACCAACAAGAGGAATAATACCCCATAGTACATTCCAACCCGAACGCCCAGTATCATGTAAACGTCTGACGGTTACACCAAGAGAAGGTAAAAATAAGGCTAATACAGCAAGAAAATAAAACATTTCACTACTGCCTACAATCGCATCTATTATCGCAGCGCCAAGTATAATGGCGGCAAATCCTAGATAAGACCACCAATATTCCTTGCGTCTCGCTCTGCCCTCAAAGTTCAGATAATTACCCAAGATTACTTTTTTAGTCCAATCAACGATATTGTAGTTTTCTTCTTGCGCATCTATCGCAGCAGAATCAGATTGGTTATTGAGGTTATGATTGTTGACGCTCTGATTATTGAAACTTTGGTTATTAAAACCTTGTGCAGATGACGTATTGTGATTTTGTGGCTGTTTGTGTAATGAGGGCGGAATTGGCGGCGGTGTCGCAGCATGAGCAGAGAGACGAGCGACTCTATCTACTTGACCTATTTCATTAAGGGTAAAATCTATATTTTCGCCAGCTCTTGGCGCATCTTGCTCCGCCCAGCTGTCAACGTTGAAGATATACTGAATACCATCATCAGCGATGATAGCGCCTTGACGCTCATGGATATTAAAGCTAATAATTTTTCCGTGCACGCGACATACTCCAACTATAGATAATATTGTGCATAGAGTAACAAATTAAACATAATTTGAGTATGTTTTTTTAGCGCTTAAGGTTTATAAACTTTCGGATGAATATCACGCTCATTTTTCTATCTTAATAAGTTTTAAATTCCAATCCAACACCAGCCCCTATCTCATTTGATTGCACATCAGAGTTAACTGCCCACACTCGCGTTTTAATCATCGTTAAAGGTTGCAATTGATGCTCCCAAGCAACATCGACAGCCGTGAGCTTATCAGTCATAGGAAATGCTTGGTTGGTTTGGTTGTTTCTATCTGCTTGATTGACTTTAGCATGTTGCACTTTGGCATTAATAAAGTTGCGATTATCAAGCCACAAGCGCCCACCAAGCGCCACACTTTCAGTATCGCCACCTAGCGCATAGCCTAGTGGATAACCCTGCTGATAATAACCATCTTTATAAATACTATGATTATAAGAGATACCGCGTACCTCACCACTAGTACGGGTATCGGTATATTCTGCATAGAGCTGATACGGTTTACCATAAGCAGCAGAGGCATAATCAACACCCGCTAAATACATATTTTTAGCCGGCAGCCCGCCTGCTTCATCCTCACCGATATATTGAGCATAAACACTAGCTGGCACATTCACTAGCGAGGATAAGCTCACTTTAGCATCAAAGCCCCCCAGCTGATTGGCAGGGTCTTCTTTACCCGTACCACCATTATCTCTAGTGCCGAGTAGCGCATCGGTAAAAGAGCTGAAACTCTCAGGACGACCGTCACCGCCCCACATAAAGGTACGAGAAGCGCCCACTTCTAGCCAATCCCACGGATTTGCTGTCAGCCGAGCCCCAAATAACTTAGTATCTGGCACCGCTTCATAATCCTCAAGCTGACCGGCAAACAGCTGATACTGCCACGGTCCGACCCATGATAAATACTTCGAGGTCGGCGCGGTTTGCTGATCGCGCTGCATCGTGATGCCGGTAACTGGAAGGCTGGCATCTCCCTTAATAAGGCTGCCATCATGTCCAGGACCCCACCATGTCGGAATCTTACCGGCTATCAGCCATTGATTGGCAGTCATACCAGCAAGGTATGAGCCCTCAAAACTGACATCGGAGCTATCATTAATCAGCTTATCGTTCTTTACAGTAGCTTGTAAATTAACTTCCCAATCGGCTTCACTCAAACCTATTTGCACTGTCGCCTGTTGACCTGCGAGCTGATTATCGGCAAAGGTTTGCGGCAGCTGTTGGCGATTGGTCTGCAGATACAGTGCGGCGCCTGCTTTGACAAGAGAATCAGGATTTTGCTCAAGTAAATGTTGTACCGACTGTACTATCTGCTGCTGTGCTTGGGTAGTCACTTGAGCTGTATTAAGCGCGCGTTTAATCTCATTGGCAGTCAGCGGCCACGTGCTGGTGCTAATCTGCACCACGCCCTGATTATGCAGCCAATCCAAATCTGCTTTGAGCTTCAAATCATTCATATATAGATTCTGTGCTGATGTCAGCATAGACACCATCCCAAAACCTACTAGAACGCACAGTTTTTTATACATAATCGGCTACTTTTATAAATGAAATTTGATGATAATGAATTAAAGATAATAGCATATCTACACTACTCTTCATTAGCCATGCTAGTGAATACACTATCAATTGCCTGTACGCTTTGCTGAATCTCATCCGTCGTCAATGTCGGATGCACTAAAAACATAAGGCTGGTTTCACCCAACTGCTTGGCAATAGGTAATCTCGTTTCAGGACGTAAACCTGTATTATCAAAGGCTTTCTCTAAATAAACCTCAGAGGCAGAACCTGAAAAACAAGGCACTCCTAATTCATTGATCTCTTGAATAATACGATCTCGTGACCAGTCGCTAGGTAAGTTATCTGACTGCACATAGACGTAAAGCTTATAATAGGCGTGGGTCGAATCTGCAAACTGCGGCGACTCTTCTAATCTTGGTACAGAAAGATAGCCTTTTGCTTCCCATTTAGCACAGATATCTAAGATAGCTTGAGCATTCGCCGTACGTTTGGCGGTCCAATCAGGCATTCTCGTTAATTGAATGCGACCAAGCACTGCTTGCATTTCAGTCATGCGCCAATTGGTACCAAAACTTTCGTGTAACCAGCGATAGCCTGGTGGATGCTCGGTCTCATAGACCGCTGCATAGCTTTTACCATGATCTTTATAAGCCCACATTTTGCGCCATAATTGCTCATCATTGGTGGTGACCATACCGCCCTCACCGCCTGTGGTCATCACTTTATCTTGGCAAAAGCTCCACGCACCGATATGGCCGATACTACCAACGCTACGACCTTTATAGCGCGCACCATGTGCCTGAGCGCAATCCT
>DAIPIF010000047.1:0-11420 GCA_036770925.1 Psychrobacter sp. | reverse complement strand
GGCAGCGGCAGTTTGGCTGATTATTTATAGCACTATTTTCCACTTTGTAAACTAGTGGCGTTTAATAAAAGAGTGTATCAGCACTATTTTTGAGCGAGCACGCCTATCTCTATTAATAGCCGTATTAATGATAACCATATAATATTAACGATAACCATAATGATACGCACGACCAGCGATAGTATTTTTAATACAACACCATCTGCGCTATAATATTATTATATTTTGTTACAATAACGCAGGGCTATTATGACCTCCTCTCTTTCAATCATTATCCTCGCGGCCGGTAAAGGCACGCGTATGCAATCGGCTAAGCCGAAAGTACTGCAAACTTTAGCCGGCAAGCCTTTACTCGCGCATGTTTTGGATACCTGTAGTGCCCTTAATGCTGATAAAACCATCGTGGTTTATGGTTTTGGTGGCGATTTGGTACAACAAGCAATGGCAAGATATTATGTGACTTGGGTCGCCCAAACCGAACAATTAGGCACCGGACACGCGGTAAAAGTGAGCCTTGAGGAATTACCTAAACAGGGGCAAAGCCTTATCCTATATGGGGATGTGCCTTTGGTCAGTGAGCAGACACTGAACACCCTACAAGCGGCAAATACCAGTGGGATGTCGATGCTGACATTAACCGTTGATAATCCTTTTGGGCTTGGGCGTATTAAGCGCGATGCGGCAGGCAATATCGAGGCTATCGTTGAGCAAAAAGATGCCAGTGAGGCGGAGCAAGCTATCACTGAGATTAATAGTGGTATTTATTGTGTGGATAATGCGCTGCTGCATAAATATCTGCCCAATCTCAGCAATGATAATGCCCAACAAGAGTATTATTTGACCGATATCGTCAAGATGGCGGTGGCAGATGGCGTCGCTATTGCTGCTATTGAGCCTGAACATGCCTTTGAGATTGAAGGGGTGAATGATCGGCAACAGCTTGCCAGCTTAGAGCGGGCATGGCAGCGTAAACAAGTGGCTGATTTGCAGGTAGCTGGTGTGCAGTTTGCGGATCCTAGTCGCGTCGATATTCGCGGTCGTATCAACGTCGGTCAAGATGTCTTTATCGATGTGGGCGTGGTCTTTGAGGGAAATTGTACCTTAGGTCATAACGTGACGATTGATGCTGGCTGTATTATTAAAAATGCGCGTATCGGTAATCATTGCCATATCAAGCCTTATTGTGTGATTGACCATGCTGAGATGGGCACTGGGGTTACTATCGGTCCGTTTGCGCATTTGCGTCCTGAAACGCTACTGTTAGATGACACTAAAATTGGTAACTTTGTCGAAACCAAAAAGTCAGTGATTGGTCGCGGTAGTAAAGTTAATCACCTCAGTTATATTGGTGATAGCATTATTGGCGAGGAGGTCAACATTGGCGCAGGCACGATTACTTGTAATTATGATGGGATTAATAAGTCACAAACCATCATCGAGGACAGGGCATTTATTGGGTCAAACTCAAGTTTAGTCGCTCCAGTGACCATTGGTGATAGTGCGGTGATCGCTGCTGGATCAGTCATTACCTCAAATGTGGATGCCAATGCTTTAGCCCTAGGGCGCGCGCGGCAAGTGATGAAACTTAATTTTCAGCGTCCTAATAAAAAAGTGAAAAAATAAAGCCTTTGAGCTACCTGACTTATTATTTTTTATAAGTAGCTGTTGCTTTTTAAAGCAGCTGTTATTATTTTAAGTACTTAGTATTATTTTAAGTCCTTATCACTCAATACATCATATAACATAAACAGCGCAGCAATTTTTGGTGCGCTGTTTCATCATATCTATCATACTGATTTTTATAAAACTCATTTTATCACACTTTTATTTAAGGACGAGCCATGTGCGGAATAGTAGGGGCAGTTGCCGAGCGTAATATCGCTAATATTTTACTAGAGGGTCTCAAGCGTTTAGAGTATCGCGGCTATGATTCCGCAGGATTGACCGTTATCCGTGATGGTGCGTTACACCGTGAGCGTCAAGTGGGCAAAGTGCAAGCGCTTGTCGATGCAGTAGCAAGCAATCCTGAGCTTTTAAATGGTCATATTGGTATTGCGCATACCCGTTGGGCGACTCACGGTGAGCCGGCACAACGCAATGCCCATCCGCATGTTTCGGGTAAAGTGGCAGTGGTTCATAATGGTATCGTTGAGAACTATGCGCCCCTCAAAGAAGAGCTGATAGAAAAAGGCTATACCTTTACCTCACAAACTGATACTGAAGTCGTCGCCCATTTGGTTGCCGAGGCGTATCAGCAAACCAACGACTTATTCAGTGCTGTAGAACAAATCATACCGCGCCTGCATGGTGCTTTTGCGCTTGGGGTTTTGCATGTTGATAATCCAGAAGAGCTGATTACGGTGCGTTTAGGCTCACCACTGGTGATTGGCGTGGGTATCGGTGAGAACTTTATCGCCTCAGACCAGTTGGCACTGTTGCCAGTGACCAACCGCTTTATGTATTTAGAAGAAGGCGATATTGCCACCCTGACCCGTGATAGTATCAAAATCTATGCCAATGGCGTTGAGGTCAAACGCGCTATCCATGAAATCGATGCGCAGCAGTATAATGCCGATAAAGGCGAATTTAAGCATTATATGCTCAAAGAAATCTATGAGCAGCCTGATGCGGTGGCACGTACTCTTGATATGGCAGTAGAAAAGGATAGCGCAACTCAGACGTTCAAATTGCGTACAGATTTTTTGCAGCAGCATGAGGCGCAGCTCGCCAGTATTCGCCATATCCAAGTGATTGCTTGTGGTACCAGCTATCATGCCGGCATGGTTGCCAAATACTGGTTTGAGAACTTAACTCGCCTGCCCTGCTCAGTAGAAGTCGCTAGTGAGTTTCGCTATCGTAATCCAGTCGTCGTCGATAACTCACTGATGATTTGTATCTCTCAGTCTGGTGAAACGGCAGATACCTTATCGGCACTGCGTGATACGCAAAAACAAAACCCATTAGGGCTAGTGAGCTTGGCATTATGTAATGTCGCGACCTCATCACTGGTGCGTGAGACCGATATATTTTTGCCGACATTGGCAGGACCTGAGATTGGTGTGGCATCAACCAAAGCCTTTACCACTCAGCTGACTGCGCTGATGCTCTTAATATTAAAAGTGGCGGTCGCCCAGCAGCGTATCAGTGACGATGACCTCGCCGACATGCTGCATCATTTGCAGCTGCTACCCGGTCAATTGCATGCCAGCTTAAGCCTTGATGCGCCGATTAAAGAGATGAGCGAGCATTTTGAATATAAGAAAAGCTGTCTGTTCTTAGGGCGCGGGTTACAGTTCCCGATTGCTCTAGAGGGCGCGCTTAAGCTCAAAGAAATCTCTTATATTCATGCCGAAGGATACGCGGCAGGCGAGCTGAAACATGGTCCGTTAGCACTGGTCGATAAAGACATGCCCATCGTGGTGCTTGCCCCCAAAGACAGTATGTTTGATAAGCTCAAAGCCAATATGCAAGAAGTACATGCCCGTCATGGCGAGCTATTTATCTTCGCTAGTGAAGAGAGTAAAATGCTTGCTGAGGAGCGCATGCACGTGGTTTATGTGCCCGAAGTGTGCGAGATACTCGCGCCCATCATCTATAGCCTGCCAGTGCAATTGTTATCTTATCATGTGGCAGTGATGCGCGGCACCGATGTTGACCAGCCCCGTAACTTGGCAAAATCAGTCACCGTTGAATAGCTCAAAATCGCTTGATTACATCGCTTAGTTTGCCATAAAAAACCCCGCTACTGTCTATACCATAGCGGGGCTTTTTATAGCACTTAATCAGTAGTTTTACTAAAAATAACTGCTTTTGCCAAAAAAACTTTTAACATCACCACCGTTTTATTATCGGCGCGCTTGTTGATACAGCGGCGTGACCGCAGGGATATGCGATTGTAGCGTGGCGATGCGGTTGGAGTGACTCGGATGCGTACTCAAAAACTGCGGTGTACTATTGCCCCCTGTCGCTTGCATTTTTTGCCAGACGCTGACCGCCGCTTGAGGGTTATATCCTGCCCGCGCCATCAGCTCAAGTCCCAACTGATCCGCCTCGCTCTCTTGCTTGCGACCGTGCGGCTTAGAGATGCCCAAATCCCCTGCCAAATTGGCTAAATCCATCTCACTTTGTGACAATCCTAGTAGACCACCGGCGATACCAAGCGTCATCTGAGTCGCATAGGCACGCGACATACTCTCCCTTGAGTGTTCACGTAGGGCATGCGAGATTTCATGACCCATAATAGCGGCGATTTCATCATCCGTTAATTTTAATTTATCAATAATACCGGTATAAAACATAATCTTACCACCTGCCCTGACATTGGCATTCATCTGGTCTGATTTAATCGTATGCACCTCCCATTTCCAGCTGGTCGCATCAGGGCGATAAGCTGGCGTTTGTGCCACCAGACGATTAGCGATGGCTTTTAGACGGGCAACTTGTGCCGGATTGGTATCCAAAGTACCGTTTCGGCGCGCATCTTGCAACACTTTGGCATAAGACGCTGCCGAGCTTTGCACCACCTCATCTCCTGAAACCAACATCATTTGCTTACGGTCGATACCTGTAGCACTCATACCTGTGGTACTCATACAACCACTTAAAGTGAGTGCGCCCAAAGCAGCCGCGATGACTAATGCTTTCATGAAATCCCCTTTTTTATATTATCAATAAGTGCCGTAAAACCATGCGGTTTGGCGCGTGGATGTCAGGCATATTATGCGTTGCTTGTAATGACTATTTTTGATCGAACCTTAATCACTAAGCGCCATATTCTAAATTAATTGAGTATTTTTATCTCACCTTTTTTCAGTAACTCGCCAATAACCATCAACGGCTAACGATTAGTGAATAGTAAGTAGTGAGTAAGCATACGGAATACACCACAAAAAAACCCGCTACCTTTAACGGTAACGGGTCTTTAGCGATGATATATATCAGCAATGGCGCTAATAAAATTAATCCCCAAAGACTTGTAAACGACTTTCGACTGCCTCAAAGGCTTTTTCGCCCGCGGGCTGCTCGATACTACCAAACACCAATTGGGCAACGAACTCCCAATCTGCATCGACATTCCACGTGCTCGCCACTTGCTCATCAATGATAGGGTTATAATGCTGTAAGTTTGCGCCGATATTGAGGCTGGCAAGCTCAGTCCAAATCACATATTGGTGCATCGCACTGGCATGCTGCGCCCAAAGTGGGAATTTATCCGCATATAAAGGCGCTTTTTCTTGTAATGCTCTAATGACTTTATGATCCTCATAGAACAAAACGGTACCTACGCCTGCTTTAAAGCTGTCGATTTTCTGTTTAGTAGGCACAAACTTGTCTTCGTCACCTACGATATCACGTAGGGTATCTTCGGTGATTTGCCACAGTTTTTGATGCTCAGCACCAAATAAAACGATGATACGCGTCGATTGTGAGTTAAAGGCGGATGGGGTGTGCAAAATAGCATGCTCCACCAGTTTGACAATCTCTTCATTAGAGACAGCCAGCTTATTGCCCAAAGTATAAATTGAACGGCGCGCTTCAGCGAATTTTTGTAAGGTATTTAAATCTAACATGTATTATTTTCCAAAAAATTAAATAGTGCTTCAGTTAAGGTTATATTGAATGAACATTCATATATAAGGAGCTATGATAAGGAAAAATAGTCCTAAATCCAATTCTATTTTTGTAATAAAACTTCACGTATCACATGGTTTGTAAAGATATATTAAACAATTCGGTTTTTATTTACCCTTTAAAACCATCGGGCAACTCAGGCGCCGTTAAGCGTTTCATATCAGAATCGACGGCACCAAAGCGCTCATGACCATTATTCCAGTCGATAATCGATTGCTCAAGCTCTGGTTTATTGTCCGCGACAAAGTTCCACCACAGCAGCACTTGGTTATTAAGTGGCTCACCGCCGATAAACATCACCCGCGTGCCTTTTTTGGCAAGCAGTTTGATGCTCGCATTATTGGCAACATCACTATCATGGAAGCGAAACAGCTCATGTTGGGCACAAATTTGACCCTCAGACTCAATCTCGCCTTCGATGACTAAGATACCGTACTCAAAGCCTGACTCTAAGGTAAAAGTCACTTCGCTATCTTGGCTGAAATAGGCATCGATACCGACCATTTTTGAGTACTGAATGGTCGGCGCGTGGTGCTTATCACCGGTGGCAGTGGTATAGCTGCCTGTGGTGAGTATCATCTCGACGCCATTTTCAGTCCAGCTGGGCAGTTTGGGATAATGATGAAAGCCGCGCTCAATCTGTTGGTCAGTGGGCAGGGCAATCCATAATTGCACCATGCTCAGCGCCCGCGCCGCATCAGGTGAGCCGCCCGTATCAGCAAAGGCGCTTTGTTCGGTGTGACTGATGCCTTGATTGAGTCCTGTGCCTGCGGTCATGACGTTGACTTGGTTTTTGGTCATCAGCTGCTCATTGCCCAAGCTGTCTTTATGCAGCACCTCCCCATTTAGTATCCAACTAAAGGTTTGCAAGTTGGTATGCGGATGGCGTCCGACTTGCATACCGCTCTCGTCCGCGCCAAATTCAGCAGGACCCGCATGATCCAAAAAGCACCACGCCCCGATAGGTTTTTTGCCTCTATTGGGTAGTAGGCGCGCAATCGGAATACCGCCGACATCAGCGATGCGGGGTTGTAGCGTTTGAATACTCATAGCTGGCTCTCCTTATTATTATAAATTTTTTATAACTTTAATGGCTTTAATTTTTAAAAATTAAATACCGCATTAAACAACCGGCACTTCCATCAGCAGTACTCTTGCCTCATCAATGACCTGCATCGTCACGTTTTTGCTGCCAATGATGCCAAGACCATCGCGAGTCTGTAAAGTGTTGCCATTAATAACTACCTTACCACTAATCACAAAGGCATAAACGCCATTATTGGCATCATTTAACTGGTAAGTTTGGGTGATACCTTTATCAAAAGCGCCGAGACTAAACCACGCGTTTTGGTGAATCCAAACCCCTGCATCATCCGCGTTTGGCGATAGGATTTGCTTAAACTCATTATGTTGCAAAATATCATCCATACGCACTTGCTGATAGCGCGGCTCGACTGAGCTTTTATTAGGAATGACCCAAATTTGCAAAAACTGCACCGGCTCATCGCTATCGCCATTCATCTCGCTATGAATAATGCCCGTGCCGGCGGACATCACCTGAATCTCGCCAGTCTCGATAATACCTTTATTACCGATATTATCAGCGTGCGCCAGCTTGCCCGCGAGCGGAATACTGATAATCTCCATATCGCGGTGTGAGTGCTGACCAAAGCCTTCGCCGCCGATGACGACATCATCATTAATAACCCGCAAAGCGCCAAAGCCCATGCGCTCTGGATTGTGATAATTAGCAAAGCTAAAAGTATGACGGCTCTTGAGCCAGCCGTGGTTGGCATCACCGCGGGTCTCTGCTGCATGATAGAGGGTTTGCATAAGTTATCCTTTATTTTTAATAGGTTTATTTAAACAATGGGTCTATTATAATTGTTAACTAAAGATAGATAAACAGCCTTAAATACAAATGACTATTCTTATTTTAAGAACAATAGAGATGACTTATATAGAGCTGTTATATTGGTTTAACTCAAAAACGAGCAACCCATGTCAAAGCAAACAGAGCAAAAACCTTAACCAATATTTTGTAAAAAGTCTTTATCCCGTGCCAGCACCGACAAATACAAAACCGGCACCACAAACAGACCCACCGCCCAAAAGCTCAACTGTATATATAATAAAGCGCCCACCAATGCCCCAACCAAAAAACTCAAGACCAGTGCTGAGCTGTGCCCCAGTGCTTTGGCATTCTCAGGGGTGCGCATCGCTAGATAATCGGTGAGATTAATGCCCAGCTGAGTGGTATTACCCGTCATCAGTACGGTCGGGCTCATGTGCTTTATCACCGTTTTACTCGCCGTATTGCGAATGGCAAGCGCTATCAGACCTAAGCCGCCGGTTATCGCCACCGTGATGTCGCCTGCATCCACAAAGGGCTGATAGTATAAACCTGCCCCCATAAATGCCAGTAAAAACAGCGCCTCACCCAATAATAAATGGCTTAATATCAGCTGCGGCTTTTGACTGTTATCAATAAATAGTTTGGTAATAACCACGGTCAAAATAAACAGCGGCAGGGCGGCAAGCTTAATCCACAGCCCATCCTCACCTTTGACCAAGCCGCTACCCGCCATCACCAAGTTACCAGTGACATGCGCGGTAAAAAACCCAAACAAAGTGATAAAACCAATGGTATCAATCGCGCCGCCGACCAGCGTCAGTAGCACTGGCGTCTGATAGCGCTGCCAAAAGCTTGCTGACGTGGTTAGACTTTTACCGCCATTATCAAGCTTATCTTTATTCGCTTTATTATTCATAACATCCTATTTATGGCGATTATCAACGGCATAAGCGCCAGTGCCATCAACCAACAACATCAAAAAACCAATTAAAGTCGCCATGCCGCCGACTAACTCTAGCAAAATCACTAAAGGCAGCATAAACCCTGAAAGGATAAAAATCAGTGATAAAAACAGGCGGGCAATCAGGTGGGCAATAGGGGCACTTAATTCTTGTCATTTATCCATTATTATTGCTCGCGCAATGAGGGTTTATTTTATAAATACCGTCATTGTAGTCGTTGACTGAATAGGGATATACTGCAATAATTGCAATTGATAGTTATGATTATAAGAACAATAATAACCAGCTTCAGCACCGCATTAAGCTATAAACAAGGGTACAAAAAGACACACAAAGACACATTTTTTGATCGTGTTTAGCATCAACCACCGTGATTTTTTGCTAAACTCATAGCCCTTATAGCTAAGCGGTACTTAACAACACAGTCCCAGCACTCCTACTTATTTTATGAAAGGATTATTTATAATGGCTTCAATACTTATCAAACACGCGCATCGCGCCATCGCTATTGCGGCTATCAGTGGTTTGGGTTTGCTCAGCACTCTGAGTCACGCGGCAACTTACGAGCTTGATCCGCATCATACCGCCGTGCGCTTTTCGGTAGATCACTTCGGCACGAGCACCAACGCGGGTGGCTTTTATAACTTATCAGGTACTTTTGAGTATGCGCCCAAAGACAAAAAAGGCTTTATCGGTCTCACTATTCCGATGGGCAGCTTGGATACCGGTATTAAAGCTTTTGATGGTCATCTAAAATCTGCCGACTTTTTTAATGTCAAAAAATATCCAACGGCTTATTTTAAATCGACCGCATGGCAGTTTGAGGGCGATAAAGTGAAGTCGGTCAAAGGCGATTTAACGTTGCTGGATAAAACCCATCCAGTGACTTTGACCGCCACTAAATTCAATTGCTACGACAGCCCTATGTTAGGAGCAGAAGCCTGTGGCGGCGACTTTGAAACCACTATTGATAGAACCAAATGGGGTATCACCACCTTTGCTGATGGCGGTATGATGAAAGATATCAAACTGAGCATTCAAGTCGAAGGCAGTAAAAAAGCCGATCTTAAATAAGCGTACACCGCACCAAACAATGATAACGTGAGATATAGGCTGAGTTTTTTAACTCAGCTTTTTACGTTTAAGAGATAACAAGGTAGCCTTTATGGGTCAATTAGAAGATATGGCGATGTTTGTACGCATTGTTGAGGCGGGCAGCATTACCAAAGCGGCAGAGCAATTAGATATTGCCAAATCGGCGGTCAGTCGGCGGCTAAAAGAGCTAGAGACGCGCTTGGGTAGCCAGCTGATTAGCCGCACCACGCGCCAATCCAACTTAACGGCAACTGGTGAAACCTACTATCAGCGTGCCTGTAGTATATTAAGTGCAGTCGATGCGCTAAATGAGCAGACCAGCGGCGCCCCTACTCGCGTAGAGGGCATCCTAAAGATGACCGCGCCGTTATCCTTTGGGCTGATGCATTTAAGCGAGGTTATTGATGAATACGCGCGCCTGCATCCGAGTCTAGGCTTTGAGCTGGATTTCTCCGATCGGCAAGTGGATTTGGTAGAAGAAGGCTATGAATTAGCGATTCGTATCGGTGAGCTAGAAGATTCAAGCTATCAAGCCCGTCGCTTGACCAGCATCCGCTTTGTGCTGTGTGCCAGTCCCGATTACCTACAAACAGCAGGCACGCCGCTTTGCTTAGCTGATTTACCAGAGCATGAGCTGTTGCAATATGGACTGGGCAAACCCAGCGCTCTGACAGTGACCGACCCGCAAGGCAAAAAACAGACCGTCGTTATGCCGGCAAAAATAAAAGCGACCAATGGTGAGTTTTTAGTCGATATGGCAATCAAAGGTCACGGTATCACCTTTATCCCAACCTTTATTGCTTATCAGGCATTGGCGCGCGGTGAGCTGATAGCCCTGCTGCCCGCCTATCAATTGCCTAGTCTCAATGCTTATGCGGTCTATCCCAAAAACCGTTTTTTATCGCAGCGTTGTCGCTATCTCATTGACTTTATTAGCGAGCGTTTCGGTGATTACCCTTATTGGGATAACGACTATTAACGCCTTATTGCGGTTAATACTATAACACTCAAATCTTTGAGGCTTGATAAATCTCATGAATGGCGTTATCGATAGTCTCGGCAAACTCAGCAGCACTTTGCTGATAGCTTAAACCTTGGGTAAAGGCACGTGAAAAACTGGCAATCATGCCTGAGTTTTGTGCCAGCTTAGCGCACGCCTCCGTACGGCTATAGCCTCCAGATAATGCCACCACTTTGAGCACTTTTGGATGCTCAATCAGCACTTGATAAAAACCCGCTTGCTCGGGCAGCGTCAGCTTGAGCATGACGTGTTGATTGTCCGCTAAACGCTCAAGATGCCGTAAAATACTGGCTTTTAGTATGACTTCACACGCATGCTTATCAGCGCTATGGATATCCACTTCTGGCTCAATGATGGGCATCAGACCTTGGGAAAGGATTTGCTTGGCGACATCGAATTGTTGCTGCACCACCTGCTCAATCCCATCGACATTGGGCTCATAAATAACTGAGCGCATCTTGGTGCCAAATATCGGATAGTTTTTGGCTTTATCCAATAACGCCTCTAAATCGGGTATAGGATGCATCACTTGTACGCCATTCATGGGCGCGGCTAGACCTTTATCCACCTTTAAAAAAGGTAGCATATTTTTATCTTGCCATAAGTAGTTCGCCGTGGGTTTGCCATTCACCGTGCGATCCATCGTGTCCTCAAATAAAATCGCCCCCAGTACGCGCTCACTATCAAAGCTATCACAGGTCATAATACGCGCGCGCATCTCGTGTACCACATCAAACATCGCCGCCTCATTATCATAAGCCTGTTGAGTGACGCCATAATTCTCGAGCGCTTTTGGCGTACTGCCACCGCTTTGATCGAGTGCCGCGATAAAACCATTACTGTGCTTGACACGTTG
>DAIPIF010000046.1:0-11478 GCA_036770925.1 Psychrobacter sp. | reverse complement strand
GAACGCCAAGTCGACGATTGGCATCGTGCTCATGATGGCTAATGGCTAATAATTGTGTTTATTCGCCCTGTTTAATGAACACAATACCAATGACTGATAATTATAAAAAACCGCATGGATTATTTTATCCTGCGGTTTTTTATGGTCTTAGTGTTATTAACTTTTGCTTTATGACATCAAATACCAAAAACAATAAAACCGCATAGCAGTTAATTACTATGCGGTTTTATCGTTAACTATCCGTGTTTTTATTACAGGGTTCATGCTGCATCCTTGCCGCATACCTTGTAATCATCGGGCATCCTGCCCATTTTTCTACGTCTCATAGTAAACTCTACTATCAGCTTAGAGAGGGTGTCCTTTATTCAGTAACCATTATCATCCTGATGCCAGTCACTGAACTATTATCCTTAATACGGTAAACTCAATCCTTGAGTCACACTCCCTGATGCCGTGTATGTATAATGCCAAATTATGGCTCTGGTGTTAAGTCGCCTAAGCGTCATTGCGTGTAAGCATATGCTTACACCGTTCACTTATATATCGTAAATACTGAGTTATCACGAGGCTAAACACCTGTATATAGCATAAAAATATATAGCATAAAATCTAATAACATCAAAGCGAGCCACCTGCCCAAGCCCAGCAATAAAACCTAAGGAGAGATATGAGTAGCGGCAAAAGCAGGGGTTGGCAAGAGGTTGGTCACTAAACTTACTGAATGCTTACGTAAATACAGCTATATTTTACAACTGCTGCACGCTAGTGACACCGCTATTTATATTTTCTAGCTTAAGATAGTAGGCTAAAAACCAGATCCATTGAGAAGAAAAATACACTATGAATACTAAATCTGTATTAAAAACCACCGTGGTAACTGGCATGATTGCAGGGTTACTGACGATAACGACAGGCTGTGTCACCACGCCGGGCTACAATGTCTATGGCGATTTGTATGAAGATATCTATAAAGACAGTAAGGGCTATAAGAAACATAAAAAAACGATTAAGGGTATTGAGAAAGAGCTGTCGATGCCGGCTATTGAACAACGCGCTGCCAATAAAGTTAGTAATATGGGTTACCGTGTCAAAGACGTGAAATATAAAAAAGGCGATAGTAAAATAAAAGTAAAAGCGAAACGTGGTAGTAAAGACTACAAAATCGAGCTTGGCTACCCCAGTTATAACGTGATTAAAATTAAAGAAGACTGACCGCCACCTTTAAAAATCTAGCACTGCAATCACATCATAAGCAGGCGGCAGCGTTGGCATTAATGCAGCCTGTTTTGGGGCATGTTTGGGCTAATAAAAGCAAAAAACTGAGCGCAAGGCTCAGTTTTATTATAACGTATCAGCGTGATAGCACTATTCGCTTAAGGGTACACCAATGCGGCGAGCCACTTCTTCATAGCCTTCAATGACGTCGCCTAATGACTGGCGGAAACGGTCTTTATCGAGCTTTTTCTTGGTGGCTTTATCCCAAATGCGGCAGCCATCGGGCGAGAACTCATCACCTAAGACGATGCGGTCATGGAAGACGCCAAACTCAAGTTTGAAATCAACCAGTATCAAATCACCGGCATCAAACAACGCCTTTAGTACGTCGTTTACTTGATGGCTCAGTGCTTTCATGGTTGCTAATTGTGCCTCATTCGCCCAATCAAGGGAGATAGAGATGGACTCATTGACCATCGGGTCACCTAGCGCATCATCTTTATAAAACAGCTCATAAGTCGGCGGCGTCAATGCGCACCCTTCTTCTAACCCTAGACGACGTACCAAACTACCAGCGGCAAAGTTACGTACCACACACTCAACGGGAATCATCTGCAAACGCTTAACCAATACTTCATCATCAGATAATTGCTTTTCAAAATGAGTTTCAATCCCCGCATCCGCCAGCTTTTGCATAATAAAAGCATTAAAGCGATTATTCACCACACCTTTACGGGCGAGCTGTTCGATACGTTTACCATCAAGCGCTGAGGTATCATCGCGGAAGTGTAAAATCAATAAATCATTATCATCAGTCTCATAGACAGACTTAGCTTTGCCTTTATACAGCAGTTGTTGTTTTTGCATAACGGGATCCTGTTTGTTGATTCAAACTTATCGGGTAAAAAGGCAGCGCAGGCGCGCCATTTCAGGCTATGAATTCTAGCGTTTATAGTCATGAAATAGGCTGACGCCTGCGTTAGTAGTATTAACGACACTAGTAATAATAGGGCTTAAGGCGTTATTTAGTGGGCGCAGGGATAGCCACAGCACGCTCAGGCTTGGGCAATTGATACTGTTTGCCCGCCTCGTTTTTTAGGCTCAAGGTATTGACGCCCACAGCCGGCGTTTGATATAACGGCACAAAGGGCGCAGTTTCTTGGGCAACGGGCAGCTGTAGCGCGGCAAGCTTTTTGCTATCTTGGTAATCTAAGCTGCCATTATCACGCTTACCAAAGAAACCTTGGGTCGCTTGGCAACCGCTTAATACTAACGTGCTGCCCAAAATAACGGCAAGCAGCAGCTTAGGAGTGGTTAATAAAGGGGTCATCATAATATCTCTATATTATCGATTACTAAGTATCGATTACAGCAAATTTGCTTGGACTAAAGCTCTATCAATCACTGAATGGTGTTCTTCAGCTAACCACACTAGCGGCAAGCGAATGCCTTTTTCAATCATGCCCATTTTATAGAGGGCATATTTGGCAGGAATAGGGCTTGATTCAATAAATAAATCGCGGTGCAAATGCTTGACCACATTATGCGCGGCTTCCGCGGCAGCATAGTCGCCACGCAGCGCGGCGGTAAAGGTCTCACTCATGGCTTTTGGCGCGACGTTGGCGGTGACCGAGATATTCCCTTTGCCGCCTACTTTCATCAGCTCAAGCGCTGTACTATCATCACCCGATAGCACCACCATTCTATCGCCCACGGCTTTGATCAATTGCTCACCGCGCGCGACTGAACCTGTGGCGTCTTTAATCGCGACGATATTATCAATGTCGGCTAGGCGCTCAACGGTTTCTTGGGCAATATCAACCACGGTACGCCCTGGGACGTTATAGAGCATTTGCGGCATATCGACGGCTTCAGCGATGGCTTTATAGTGCTGATATAAGCCTTCTTGCGGTGGCTTATTATAATAAGGCGCGACCAATAGCGCGCAATCTGCGCCAGCGTCTTTGGCTTCTTGGGTCAGCTTGATGGCTTCTAGAGTATTGTTTGCGCCTGTGCCTGCGATAACCGGCACCCGACCATTGACATGCTCGACAAAGAAGCGGATGACCTCGCTGTGCTCTTGCATGGATAACGTCGCTGATTCACCAGTAGTGCCGACTGCCACAAGGCAGTGAGTGCCTTGTTCAATTTGCCAGTCTATAAGGTCAGCCAGACACTTATAATCGACCTTGCCATCAGGATGCATGGGCGTGACTAGGGCTACCATTGAGCCTTGTAGTTTGGTTTTTATGTCGTCGTATGCTGTACTCATAACTGCGCCTTACTCTATTGTCCAAGCCTATGGGCTCATTGACCTACTGATATCGCTTTAAATGCTCATTAGTGTAGCATATTTTGGTTTTCTCACCAGTGCTCAATCAAAATTATTCGATGCGTAAGCCGATAATAGTGGGAATACCTTGACGAATCACCTCAATGGTCACCACCCCACTTTTGGGTAATGAGGAGATGGCGGCAGAAAAATCGCTGACGTTTTTAATGGGCTTTTGGTGAATATTGGTAATGGCGTCACCGGCTAAAATGCCTGAACGCGCCGCTAGACCGGTGGCATCTACCGCGGTCACTAGCACCCCTGTTTTGCCATCCTTTGCCAGCTCTTTTTGCTCATCAGGGGTTAGATTACGTAAACGCAGCCCCAAACGCACCTCATTATCTTGCTTATCGCGACCTTGCGCTTGCACATCATTGGGCGCATCACTCAGCTTGCCACTGACCAAAAAACGCTTGCCACTGCGCTGTACTTGGGCGGTGAACGTCTCATTGGGGCGGGCACGATTGATTAAGTTTAGTAGGTCAGACGCCTGCATAATCTGCACGTTATTATATTGCAAAATGATATCACCGGCTTTTAAGCCCGCTTGTTGAGCGGGTGAATTGGGTGACACGCGGGTCAATAATGCCCCTTGTGGACGCGATAATTGATAGGCTTCGGCTAAATTACGGTCGATATCTTGCGGATAAATGCCTAAATAAGCGCGCGCCACTGAGCCATTGGCTTTGAGCTGCTGATAAATATCCATCGCCGCATCAATGGGAATGGAAAATGATAAACCCATATAACCGCCCGTACCACTAAAGATACGCGAGTTAATACCGATAACCTCACCGCGCTGATTAAATAACGGCCCGCCTGAATTACCGGGGTTCAGCGCCACATCGGTTTGGATAAAAGGCACACTGGTCTCACGAGAAAAGCTACGCGACTTGGCACTGACGATGCCCGCTGAGGCAGAGTAATCAAAACCAAACGGCGAGCCTATCGCCAGTACCGGCTCACCCACCCGAATAATCTCAGAGTCACCAATAGGCAGTGCAGGGAGATTTTTGCCAGTGACTTTGAGGACGGCGACATCCGAGCGCTCATCGCTACCCACTAACGTGGCGTCCAGCTCGGTTCTATCATTCAGGGTCACGGTGATTTTGTCCGCGCCTTCAATCACATGATGGTTGGTGAGCATGTAACCATCGCCTGTCACAAAAAACGCGGTGCCATAGGCGTACTCAATGGCCGGCGTCACCGCGCGCTCTGGTATTTGCAAGCGATCGCCAAAAAACTGCCGCAATAGCTCGGCAGTTTGCGCTTGGGCAAGCTCCGCCTCGCTGACCGTTTTGGTCACGTTGACCCGCGCCACTCCAGGGGTGACTTGCTGCACCAAATCCGAAAAGTCGGTGGTCGCGATTGCCGCGTAAGCTTGGCTCATTGTGGCTAAACCCACGCCTGTTATCATGGTGCTACTGACAGCCAGCGCAAGCGCACTACCGCGTAACCAGCGCTTTGTTTGAGTAATGAAGGGACGCTGCATATTAGCCTCTTTATGCTATCTTTATTGTTATGATGTTTTTAAATATCGCTCTTGAGCGATACTTCTATAGTAGTCGATAGCGCTTTTTTATCAAGTCATAAGCTCAGCTACTGCCTATCGATAAGCTGTTATATTATGCCGTATAACCACGATGATGGCTATGGAGGCAGCAGCGATAATCCACGCCTGCCGCCGACAGTAAAAATAAAACCATGCTATGATAACCGGCTGAATATTTTAAATAACAGACGCCAGTGAGCTAATAAAACCAACCTTATCATGGGGTTACTGAGGGCTACGGGCACTTTAGTTAGCCGTCATGATTCAGATATGCGTCGATTATGCTGGATTAATATATCACTTACACGCCCGCTTATGCCTCTGTATGCCGATGATGCCTTTTGTTTTATGATTATTTTGCCAGCGCTTAGTCGCACTCATCACCCATGGCTTGCCTACACTACCGCCTATATTCACCTTAGCATTATAAATGGCTTGCCACACCCAATTGTTGCTCTTACAAAACTTAATATATCTGCAAGATAACAAGCTTATAAAAGGATTAATTTATGGATACCGCCCTATTGCTATCCGGCGTGGTTGGGATTGGCATTGCCGCCCAATGGTTGGCTTGGTATTTAAAACAACCGTCCATTTTGTTTTTATTATTAATTGGTATTGTTATCGGTCCGGTGTTGGGTATCTTTGACCCTGATTTGGTATTGGGCGAGCTGATGTTTCCCTTTATCTCGTTGGGGGTGGCGATTATTTTATTTGAAGGCTCATTGACCTTAGAGTTTGATGAGATTAAGCAACACGGCACGGTGGTACAGCTACTGGTTTCCGTCGGGGTGCTCATTACCATCGCTATCGTGGCGCTATCGACTTATTTATTATTCGAGGTGGATCCACTCATCGCGTTATTATTCGGGGCGCTGGTCTGCGTGACCGGTCCAACGGTGATTATGCCGCTACTGCGCAGTGTACGCCCTAATAAAACCATCTCCAATATTTTGAAGTGGGAGGGGATTATTATTGACCCTGTGGGCGCGATTGCGGTGGTGTTGATTTATGAATATATCATCTCAGGCGGCGAGGCGAGTAGCTTATTATTATTTGCCAAAATCGTGGTACTGGCAACGGCTATCGGTATGGCGGGCGCGTGGGCATTGGCGTTCTTGATGCGGCGGCATATGGTGCCGGAGTTTTTACGTAATGTGTTCACCCTCGCCTTTGTACTGGTGCTGTTTTCGATATCAAATGCGATAGAGCATGAGTCAGGGCTGTTAACGGTGACGGTTATGGGGGTGGCGCTCGCTAATTGGCCCAAGTTCCCACGGGATACGATTTTGGAGTTTAATGAGTCGCTGACGATACTGCTTATCTCGGCACTGTTTATTATTTTGGCGGCGCGAGTAGAGCTGACAAGCTTGATGAGCGTGGGCTTTGCAGGCTTAGTGTTACTGGCGATTGTGATGTTTGTGGCGCGTCCATTGGCGGTTTGGGCATCGTCTATGGGCTCTAATCTAAAGACCAGTGAAAAACTGATGATTAGTTGGATTGGACCGCGTGGTATCGTCGCGGCGGCTATCTCCTCATTGTTTGCGATTCGCCTGCAACAGTATGATATTCAAGGGGTTGAGCTGCTAGTACCGCTAGTATTTATGGTCATAATCGGCACGGTACTCATTCAAGGGTTGGGCGCAAAAATAGTCGGTAACTTTTTGGGTGTACGTGAACCAGAAACCAATGGCGTGCTCGTGGTGGGCGCTAATCCCGTCGCGTTATTAATCGCCACCTCGCTAAAAGAGCAAGGTTTTGATGTCATTGTCGCCCATAATAACTATACCAATATCGCAAAAGCACGGATGAGCGGGCTGCGGACTTATTTTGGTAATCCCATCTCCGACCATGCGGATCATCATTTAGACCTTATCGGTATCGGGCATCTGTTTGCCATGAGTATGGATAAAGAGATGAATACCTTATCCGAGATTCATTATCGTCATGAGTTCGGTGAACAAAAACTGTATCGCCTGAAATTCAGTGATGAAAAAGTCAAAAGTGAGCGCGATGATAAGCAAGCCAACTTTCATTCGCAGTGGTTATTTGGTAAAGATGCCACTTATACCAAGCTTGCCAGTATGCTCTCAAAAAAGGCTAAAATTAAGATTACCAATATCACAGACAGCTATAGCTTTGAGCAATATAAAGCCGACAATAAGCAGTTTGTACCGTTATATACCCTCGATAAAGAAGGTAAATTACATGTCATTACCGATAAATTTGATGGCTCAGTGCCGCGTGACCGTAAGCTAGTGGCTTTAGTCGTTGAGGATGAGGTGCAGCCCAAACCGGTGGACGTCACCGCCAAGCAAGCACAAGCGCGCGCCATCGCTGATGCGCATTTTGAAGCCACTGCCAAAGCGCCTGAGAAGCGTAAAGAAAAACAGCTGGCGTCGGCGGATACTGAACTGCCTATCGATGCGAGCAGCGAACAAGGCAGCGTAAAAGACGATGAGCAACCCAGTAATAACGGGGTGAAGACAACGAAAAAATCCAACGCCCCTAAAACTAAAAAGGGCGCTCTCGACCCCAATCGCCTGCCGGACAGCAATCATAGCGCCGCGGATGATACCGATAATAGAGTCGATTCACTCTAAAAATGACAGAGCGCTGCTGGGATGAATGTTGCGCCGCCTCTGTGATAACAGACCACCACAATAAAAATCCAGCGCGTGGGCTGGATTTTTATGGTTAAGCGGTTAATGAATCGCATACCTTGCAGCAAGCACTTGCCAAATACGCGCGCTCACTTCGTCACTATCGCCTGTCGCATCGATACGCTCGATACGCTCAGGATAAGCATCAGCAAGAGTACTAAAACCTTCATAGACGCGCGTAAAAAACGCATCTGCTTGCTGCTCAAAACGGTCAGCGGCACTGCGCTTACCTGCGCGCGCCATGCCCTCTAATACGGGAAAATCCAGCCACAACGTCAGCTCAGGCAATTGCGGAATAAACTGCGCTATGAGCGACTCAATTTTATGCAATACTGCCGCCTCACCTTGCGCGCGTCCATAGCCTTGATAAGCGATGGTTGAATCGGTAAATCTATCACATATCACCCAACTACCACGCGCTAAGGAAGGCAAAATAACCTGCTGCATATGGTCACAGCGCGCGGCAAACAGCAGCAGCAACTCGCTATCATCATTGATATCGGTGGCAGGGTCGAGCAGTAGGCTACGCAGCTGCTCCGCAAACGGACTGCCGCCCGGCTCACGGGTACGCACGCAGTCGATGCCGTTAGCTTGCAAGCGGCGGCACAGCGCAGTAATGGCAGTGGTTTTGCCCACGCCCTCGGTGCCTTCAAAGCTAATAAAGCGACCTTGTTTTGGGCTATTATTCATAATATGACCTGACTGTTAATTTAGAACTGGCGTAGCGTACCTGATATATTGCCTACTTCTCAAGCGTTTGCCCTCTATCATTTATTATTCAACTGCCATTTATTATTCAGTGGCTGCGCCCGCTTGGGCTTTTTTATCACGCATCACCTTTAGATAATCTTGCACCGCTTGATTATGCGCCGCTAAGCTGTTGGTAAAGGTGTGTCCGCCGGTACCTGTCGCCACAAAATACAGCACATCACTATCCGCGGGATGCAAGGTGGCTTCGATAGATTCAGCAGACGGTAAGGCAATGGGCGTCGGCGGCAAACCATTGATTTGATAGGTATTATAAGCGGTCTTTTCATCGATATCCGCACGGCGAATATTACCCTCATAACGGCTGCCCATCCCATAAATGATGGTGGGATCGGTCTGCATGCGCATGCCTTTATCAAAACGGTTTTTAAATACCGCCGATACTAAAGGACGCTCGGCTGGTACACTGGTTTCTTTTTCGATAATCGATGCCATAATCAGCGCCTCATAAGGGCTTTGATACGGCAAATTGGGCGCACGATTTTCCCAAGCACGGGTCAATGCCGCTTGCTGACGCTGATATAAATCGCTCAATACCTGCTTGTCGGTGGCACCCTCGCCATAATAGTAGGTATCGGGCGCAAACCAGCCCTCAAGGTTATGATTGACGATAGGGTCTGCGCTCATGGTCACCGACTCCGGCAAAATAGTTGCCAAACCCAATGCCTGCGCGATGCTCTGATTACTAGCAGGAGCGCCATCGACCGTCAGAATTTCTTTTTTGATACCGGCATTATCGCGCAAGTTTTGATACAGCTCATTGACCGAGCGACCCTCGATGATTTGTACTTTGACCATGGCGACTTTTGCGCCTTGCTCGAGTATTTGCAGCGCCTCTGCGATGGTGGGGTTTTCAGGCATTTTATAGATACCGGCATGTAGCGGCGCATCGACTTGCGATTTGATATAGAACTTAGCGACACTACTGGAGAACAGCGGGATTTGCTGTTGCCACTGTGGCAATAGTCCATAATAAGTCGCGCCCTGCTCGATAGTGACCATCTGTGCAGGCTGCTCAAGTCGCCCAAACAAGGTCTGATAGATCATCACCAATAAAAAAGTCGCAATCAATCCCAATACCAGTAATATCTGATAGCCACGCTGCATAAAAAACGATTGATTATCTTTTTTGTAACGGCGCGGTTTATTATCGCCACTAATCAGCGAGATGTCGGTCAGCGGGATTCTTTCTGCCTCTGTTGCCACAGGCTTTGACTCTAGGGTGGGATGACGCTCAGCAGAGTTTGCGCCCTCACCCTTTATGTGGTCAGCGTGCGCGGGGCTATCATTGGGTTTATCAGACGGGTTTTCGGGGGTTGGGGTGCTCATGGTCACTCGTGAGGCAGAAGTTTGCTAGAATTTAGCACTGAACTGGGCGCATTTCAATGACATTTGCTGCGGTTGGTGATTAAGTGGCGACTTTGTGGCATAAATCTTGTTAAATATCCTCAAGCTCTAACCCTCATAAGCCGATAATAAAATAACAGGTCAGTATGAATTTAAGTATGAATTTACATTTTAATCAACAGCTTGCCAAAGGGTACACCTCGCCTAGCCAAATTATTCGAGTATTAAGCGAGGATTGGGTGGCAAGGCAAGGCTATTGCCCAAAATGTAGCGCGCAACCGCTCGCAGAATTTGCCAATAATCAACCTGTCGCTGACTTTTATTGCGCCATTTGTGCCGAACAATATGAGCTGAAAAGTAAAAAAGCAACACTGAGCCCTATTATCAATGATGGCGCTTATGCCACTATGATTGAGCGGATTAATAGTCAGAATAATCCCAGCTTTTTCTTTTTGACTTACTCGCCCGCGCTAACGGTAAATAACTTTTTAATCATTCCCAAGCATTTTTTTACACCCGACATTATCATCAAGCGCAAGCCATTATCAGCGACTGCTCGGCGCGCAGGTTGGGTGGGCTGTAATATTGATTTGCGCCAAGTGCCTGACGCGGGCAAAGTATTTTTGGTCAAAAACCAGACCATCATACCTCGTGATAAAGTGACTCAACACTTTAAACAAACGCTATTTTTGCGGGAGCAATCTATAATCTCCAGAGGCTGGACGCTCGATGTTTGGCAGTGTATTGATAGACTTGAGAGCAAGTTTAACTTGCAGCAAGTGTATGCTTTTTCGGAGGAATTACAGCGCAAACATCCTGAGAACCATCACGTTAAAGATAAAATACGCCAGCAACTACAAGTCTTGCGCGATAAAGGGATTATTGAGTTTTTGGGACGAGGGCAGTATCAAAAAACCTTATAAACGTTTCTCATTATAGCGTTCAGGTCTAGGTTGTCCTTTATTATCACGGTAGACATCTGACATTAACCCATCGCTATCATCCCATAGTGGTAAACGTGCTGTCGCAACAAGGCGGTCATGAAACTTATGCGGTGGATATTCTGAATCGATTTCATCGTTAATTCTAAAAAAATGTTCTTCACGATAATCAACATAAGCATGCATTCTGTTTTTGACATAATGATTCCAATGCCAAACGAGCTGTATCGCTGTCCGAGCAGGTTTCGTAAACGGCTTTAAATTGACAGTTAGCGCCCGTCTTACTGGCTCGTCATTGGGAAAAACTTTAATACGTTGCTCGATAACCTCTTCACGAGTTTCTGCATATTCAAACACACCGCCAAAGGCAATAAACTTTTTGAAGTCCTTTAAATACATGACGCCCAGTGACAGCTGTGTAAATCGTGATAAATGGACAATTTCATCAGGATTTTTCTGGGCTAATTGACATATTTCGTCAAAAATCATCCATCGCCGTATTTGTAATGGAATTCTTTCTTCTTCATATATTGAGTGTATTGACCGTTATCCTTTTATGTTTAAAAAAGGCGATCATTGATCAAATTACCGCATGACACAAGCGTCAGTAACAAAAGACGATCACTTCTTTTATTAGGCTTGAGCAATCGAAGCAAAGTT
>DAIPIF010000045.1:0-11818 GCA_036770925.1 Psychrobacter sp. | reverse complement strand
TACTAAAGTAGACATTACCAAAGCGCCCCTAATAGCGACGCCGCGTACCGAAGAGGAACAAGAGTTCTGTGAGATATTTATCGATGAAGCTCAGTCTTTATTAGAGGATATCAAGCACTTTGCTGATGATCATCATAACCAAAATAATATTCCGGTTAGTGATGATATTGTGCGTGCCTTTCACACTTTGCGTGCTGCTGCGGGTTCAACGGCTCTAGACGCGATTAGTCATGTCAGTGCAACGATAGAGCGCAATCTAGAGCATCTGCAGCAATATGATAAACCGATGAATACTCAACATGTGCAGGCGATAGCACAGTCTGCGGTGTTGATTGAAGGGTATTTACAGGATTACGAACAAGACACGCTAACGCATACGGGCGCCACTGAAGCCGACAATTATCAACAGCAGCAAGAACTAGAGTCGTTACAAACGTTATTGAATGGCGCCGCCGCCCCGCAGACTGTGACAGATAGTGAGCTTAGTGTGGCGCAATTGCTAAATACTGGTATTGACGCTTTATTAGATACGGAATGGCAACTGAAAGATGCGCTGAATACTCAAGATATAGAAAAAGCGCAAGGCTATCTTAACCAACAGCGCAGACAAATTAAGACGTTAGCGGAACAAGCTGTCGAGTCGCCCAAGTTTATAATGATACTGGATGCTTTGGATGAGGTTTATGCGTTTCTTGAACAGCATCCGCAAGCCGCGCAGCATAGCCGAGTACAAGCGGCATTATTAGCAGGACACGAAGAGCTGGTCGGCTTATTTGACGCTTTAGCCGGTAGCATGTCCCTAAAAATAAATAAACAGGTGCTGACAGAGTTGCAAGCAGTGCTTGATGATGACAGTGTGCAGGCCGAAAGTAGAGGCGCCCTGATAAAAAAACAGGCACGTGAA
The DNA here is from genome assembly GCA_036770925.1 of Psychrobacter sp. Lineage (GTDB taxonomy): Bacteria > Pseudomonadota > Gammaproteobacteria > Pseudomonadales > Moraxellaceae > Psychrobacter. The sequence goes on along the minus strand of DAIPIF010000045.1, from coordinate 10,914 downwards.
GTGAAGTTTGAGGATATCGATACTGAACCGGAACTATTATCGATTTTCTTAGACGAAGTGCAAGATATCGAAAAGCTAACGACCCACACTTTCAGTGAATGGCGTGAGGATATTAGTAATAAAGACAGTCTCAGAGCGTTGCAGCGTTATATGCATGTCATCACTGGTGGTGCGCGTATGGCGGGCATCGATAGTATTGCTGAATTGACTCACGGTGCCAGAAACGTTTATAGAGGGCTTGAGCTTGAGAGGATACCACTGAATCCGCAGTGGGTCGATATCATGGAGATGGTACAAGAAACCCTCACTCAGCAAATAAACTATATTAGAGAGTATCAAAAGTCCTTTTTTGTCACTGAATTGATTGAACAGTGGCGAGGATTTGCAAGAAATAATAAATTACCAGACGTCATTGATCTGATACTTCCTATGATTGAAGACAAGGGATTCAGTGCTTTTGCAGATGATACGGTCAGCGCTAGCGTGGAGGGTCCCTCTGAGATTGTCTATATTGATAGACTTATCGCTCAATCATGGCCAAATGGGCAGCCTGACCCTGATATCCTAGAAGTCTTTTTAGAGGAAGCGGAAGAGCTTATTGCTAGTAGCAGTCAGTATCTACAGTTATTTTTGAATAATAATAGCGATGTGTCTTCACTCAAATCATTACAGCGTGACTTGCATACCATCAAAGGTGGTGCGCGTATGGTTGCGGCAAACGGTATTGCCGATTTAGCGCATGAGATGGAAACGGTTTACGAAGATCTTGCCAGTCGCCGCCGTCCTGCGACTAAAATGATCTCAAAACTGCTGACCACTTGTCATGACTGGCTTGCAGATTCGATATTTATTCTTAAAAAGCAAGTCAACCCACCGGTACCTGTTGCCTTAATCCATGCTTTACAGCTCTTTAGTAAAAACCCTGATAGCTTAAAAAAGATACCGAGTGAGTCACTGCACGCGCAGCGTAGTACGGTTTTGGCAGCGCAAGCTAAAAAGAGAAATATCAAAACGGTAGAAAACATCGATGAGATGCCCTTGATGACCGGTAGTTTTGCCGCGCAAGAGCAAATCACTGCCAGTAATGAGATGGTGCGTATCTCGGGCGATTTGATAGAGCACATGATTAACTTATCAGGGGAATCGGCGATTAACCGTGCGCGTATCGATATGGGTATGAGCAGTTTGACATACAGCCTTGAGGAGATGAGAACGACGGTACAGCGCTTAGCTGATCAGCTGCGGCGTATGGAGAGTGAGCTTGAGACTCAGATTCTCTCGCAAATTGATGATGTCTTATTTACAAATGAAGACTTTGACCCTTTAGAGATGGATCAATATTCTGCATTAAATCAGCTGTCAAAATCACTCTCGGAATCTGCCTCTGACTTAATTGATATTAATGGCACTTTGCTTGAAAAAACCAAAGACAGTGAAGGCTTGCTATTACAATTATCACGCACCCAAACCGAGCTACAAGATGGTCTGATGAACTCGCGCATGGTGCCGTTCTCACGCATTACGCCACGTTTTGAGCGCTTGGTACGTCAAATCTCGAATGAGCTCAATAAGTCGGTTGAGCTGACCATTATTAACGCTGATGATGAGATGGATAGAAGTATCTTGGAGCGTATTACCTCACCTATTGAGCATATGCTACGTAATGCGGTGGATCATGGTATCGATAATGTACCCACCCGTCTAAAAGCCGGCAAAGACCGAACCGGTCATATTACCTTAGAAGTACAGCGTGAGGGCAGTGAAATCGTCATTCACTTAACCGATGACGGCCGTGGTATTGATATTGAAGCGGTACGCAAAAAGGCTATCTCGCAAGGTCTGATAGAAGCTAACGATACCAGCTTGACAGATTTAGAAGTGATGCAGTATATCTTTAGCGCCGGTCTGACCACCACCAAAAAGGTGACCCAAGTCTCAGGTCGTGGCGTCGGTATGGATGTGGTGATTAGTGAAATCCGGCAGTTAGGCGGTGTGGTATCGGTAAAATCAGAGGCAGGAAAAGGCTCAAGATTCACCATTCGCGTGCCATTAACTGTGGCAGTGACTGATGCACTAGTCGTGCGTGCGGCGGATCGCTATTATGCGATTCCACTCGTGCAGATTGAGCGCGTCATCCGCATTAGTCCTGAGAAACTCTATGATTATTACCAATCGGGAGAGACGACTTTAGAGGTGGATGATAATGAATACCGCATTCGTTATTTGAATGAGATTTTATCGGGCAATAGACTCAACGAGCTGATGGTGAATACCAATACCAGCTTCCCGTTAATTATTATTAAAAGTCGTAGTGGTCAAAAACAGGCGCTGCAAGTTGATCAGATAGAAGGCTCACGTATCGAGGTGGTGGTAAAACCACTGGGTAAACAATTAGCCCATATCTCTGGTATCTCGGCGGCAACCATTATGGGTAATGGTTCAGTGATGCTGATTTTGGATCTGATTGCGCTGATGCGTAACGCGCCAGCGCTGAAAGAGGTTAAGCCTACTGCTAAAGCGGAGCATAGCCTCTCCCATAATTCTCAGCCTACGATACTGGTGGTGGATGACTCGGTCACTGTGCGTAAAGTCACCTCACGTTTCTTAGAGCGTCAAGGATATAATGTCGCGCTGGCTAAAGATGGTATTGATGCCATCGAGATATTACAAGAAATGACGCCTGACCTCATGTTATTAGATATTGAGATGCCACGGATGGATGGTTTTGAGGTCGCCGTTCAGGTACGTCACAATAGTCGCCTAAAAGACATTCCTATTATTATGATTACCTCGCGTACAGGCGAGAAGCATCGTGAGCGTGCTTTTGATATTGGCGTCAACGACTATATGGGTAAACCGTTCCAAGAAAACGAGCTACTGGATAAAATCCAACTATTATTGGGTAGAGAGGTGAGTGTGGGTCAGGATGCACAATAACACCCTACCAAAAGGTGGTCATAACATAAATAGTGATATCAGAGTTTTGATTATTGCAGAGAGTCAGCGCCAACGTTTAGCGTTTAGTGACACGGTTCACAGTTGTGGTTTTACAGTAGCGGGCTGTTTATCACGGGCGCAATTGTCAGACCATGCAAAGTCTTATCACTCACTGGTAACGCTTTGGCTGCTCGATAGTGATTATGATGACGACGTTGCCAAGGCGATTGCGATATCTCAATCGAGTAATGTGTTAGTCGGTTTTAGCCAAGCGCCTTATTATAATGAGGTGCAGCATTACGCCAGATGGCAGCGCCAACTAAAGCGTAAGCTTGCTCAGCTGCTACAGATGCCGGTATTGATGGATAGTGCTATTTATGACTCTGAGGTGCCCGCTTGGCGTTATGTGGTGTTTTTAGGCGCATCCATGGGTGGTCCTAATGCCGTTAAGGCTTTTTTGGATAATTTATCTCCCGCCCTGCCCATTTGTATTTTACTTGCGCATCATTTTAATAAAAACATGCTGGAGTCTTTACCAAGGGTCTTAAACCGTCATAATGAATGGCGTTGTCAGGTGATTAATATGACTCAGCGCTTGCGAGTCGGATATTGTCTGATTGCGCCCATTGAGCAGCAGATTGTTTGTGACTCAGAAGGGCGAGTGATAGTGATTGATAAACAGTGGGCGGGTGACTATAAGCCCTCCATTGGGCAGTTGCTCAAAAACACCAGTGAGGTGTATGGCAGCGAGCTTATCAGCATCATTTTTTCTGGGATGGGTAATGATGGCTCCCAGTATTTAGACCATATTCAAGCCAATAATAGTCAGTTATGGGCGCAAGATCCAAAATTGAGTGCGTGTCCAAGCCAGCCCCAAGCCATTGTAGATTCAGGCTACTGCCAGTTTATCGGTAGTCCTGAAGCATTAGCCCAGCGCCTTACCGATTATATTAATACTACCGCTGCCCCTTCTTTACTTTAATTTATTGTGAGCGCCGTATGAGTCAAATTAAAAAACATTCGTTTGAAGCTGTCAGCTTATTAACGACCAGTAAAGGTGTGCTCGATGTGACTATCATACCGGCTATGAACCAGCCAGATTGGATTGTTCCAAGCAGTCTGATATTAGGGGTTGAGGCGCATGAGGAGCGTATATGGACGCATATATGGAATCAGCAAGAGGTCTCGGTATTTCATTTGCTGCCGTCTGATGAGCCTGTCGATAAGCTGGTAATTTTAGAAGGCAACACCGTGGTGCACAGACTGGCACTACAAACGAGAGGGGAGCTACAGCAGCTGCAAGTACGCATCTCTGATGTTAAGGATACGGAGCTGCCCGAAGAGGATTTGGATATTGCGATTAGTAATATTGACTGGAACTTAATCGAAGAAGGTAACTTCAATATTCATCATCCGACGACTGAAAGTAAGTATTTTACCCACAGTAATATCGTTGAGGAACGGGTAAAAGAAAACGTCGTGATTTCCTATATGTTCCAAACCGTGATGATTAATGATGTCGCTTACTTGGTTCCTGACTTAGATAAAATAGCCCATCAATTGGTTGATTTAGATCGCTAATCAATCGCGGTAGTTTTAAAAAAATAAGTAATAAGTAGTATGTAGTGAGCTTAATGATAATCACCTAAATAAGGTCATTTATGAATAACAGTAACCTACCTGTACAAAAATGGTCAGTCATCAGTCGCCTATTTCACTGGACTAGCGCTTTATTATTGGTGATAACATGGGTATTTATTTTAATCTATAGTAATACTGACAATAAATTATATATAGAATTGCATAAAGCCTTTGGCGTCAGTTTGCTATTTTGGATGATAGCCCGCGTTATTAACCGTATACTGACGAAAGCGCCTGCTGCTGTGCTAATGCCAAAATGGCAAATTATCATCTCGCAACTGACTCACTTTGTGCTATACGCCTTATTAATCGCCATGCCTGTAGTCGGATTGTTAATGTCGGTTTATGGCGGTCGTCCCGTTGATATATTTGGTTTATTTCAAATCCCCGTATTTGTAACCCCAGATCGTAGTGCGGCACGTTTTTATAATGACCTACATACTGATATTATTTGGCCTATGATAGTGGTATTCACGCTCGCTCATATTGGCGCTGCATTGTTCCATCAATTTATCAAAAAAGACAATCTGATTGGGCGCATGAAGTAGTGCAAGAGAGGCAAAAATATCTAAATCCCAAACCTCTCAACACAAAAAACCCCAAACATTAAAATTTGGGGTTTTTTGTGCACATGGTTTTTGATTGATAAAAACGCCGTTACTTTTTGTGTTCAGGTAAGCTGATATTCATCTCTAATACATCAAGAGTATCCTCAGAACGATGATTGATATTCACATCATCAATCTGGACGCCGTTGACGTATTTATTGACCACTTCGAGTATTTCACGTTTCATCTTTTCGATACGATCTGCCGTTAAGCGGTTGTTTAAGCGGTTTTCGCTGGCGACGATAACCTTTAAGCGTTCGGTTGCCATATTTGCACTACCTGTGCTTGGGTCATCTGTGCTAAACAGACTGCTCCAAAATCCTTTTTTCTTGCTCATGCTTAACCCCCAAACCAGCGCTGTAATAGACTCTTTTTCTTCACATCAATATGACGTAGTGGTCGCTCCTCTCCCAAGAATCTAGCAACGATATCATCATAACATTGACCCGCCACAGAGTCTTTATAGTGAATAACAGGCTCACCGTGGTTAGAGGCTTCAAGTACCGAGTCACTTTCAGGAATAACGCCCAGTAAAGGCACTTTTAGGATATCGTTTGAGATGGTTTCGATGTCCATCATCTCATTGGCTGCGGCGCGCTCAGCATTATAACGGGTGATAATCAAATGCTCACGCACCGACCCTTGACCCAGCTCCGCTTTTTTGGAGCGGCTTTGCAAGATACCTATGATACGGTCAGAGTCACGCACTGAGGAGATTTCTGGATTGGTCACAATGATGGCTTCATCGGCATGATACATCGCAAGCTGCGCACCGCGCTCAATACCGGCAGGGGAGTCACAAATAATATAATCGAACTGTTTGGACAGCTCATCCATGACCTCACTGACGCCTTCATCAGTCAAGGCATCTTTATCACGGGTTTGACTGGCAGGCAGGATAAATAAATTCTCCAGCTGCTTGTCTTTGACTAAGGCTTGTGAGAGGCGGGCATTACCATTGATGACGTCAACAAAGTCATAAACGATACGATTTTCGCAGCCCATAATCAAGTCGAGATTACGTAAGCCGACATCAAAATCGATAACCACTGTTTTATAGCCACGTAATGCCAAACCGGCGGCAAAAGAAGCACTGGTTGTGGTTTTTCCCACACCGCCTTTACCTGAAGTGATTACAACAATCTTTGCCACAATGGCACACTCCTATCAATCAATGGAATATCGGATAAGATAATACAGTCACTCTAAAATCTCATTGCTGAACATCAGCTATAGAGTCTAAAACTATTAGCCTCTAAAAACATGAACGTCTAAAAATGCCAAGCCCTAAAAATGGTTTTAACAATGAATATTATCTGCGAGCATAAGCCTAGCATAAATAACTGAAAATTTATAGCACGTCTGCATCAAACACCACAAACTAAATAGAAAACGGGCTAAAAATATCAGGCGCATGCGATGATTTTGGTAGCTAGGTACTGATGATTCAGCGGTTAAATTACATACCATCCATTATTTTAAATACCAGTCCTTCGCCTTCGACAAAACGCACTTGAACGGGCTTATCGATGACGTCAGCGGGCAGATTATCACGTAAGCAATAAGTGCCGGCAACCGATACCAGTGAGGGATTGAATACTTGGCAAAAAATACGCGCGTCTTTGTCGCCCGTAGCGCCCGCGACCAAACGTCCTTGCGCGCGTCCATAGACATGCAGGCTATTATCGGTGATGGCTTCTGCGCCGCTATTGATACTGTTGGTCAAGATTAAATCGCCGCCGACATGATTGAGGCTTTGACCTGAACGCAGCATTTGGTCATATATCATACTGGTGATATGGTCTTCGCTTAATAGTGTCTCATCCGCCGCTACGCTATTATTTTCGGTTGGGGTCGCGTCATTATTAGCGCTAACACTATCACCCTCAGCGCTATTAGCCTGATGACTATCGTTTTGAACGGCAGGTTTTTTGCTCGCAGATTTGGTCGGAACAATACGCTCAATACGTTTACCATCGGCGGGGAATATCGCCAGTTTTTGGGCGCGGGCTTGTTCTTCAAGCAGACCTTTGACCACGCCGATGGGCTGTAGTCCCCATGACCACAGCAACGTCACTAACGCGCCTAAATCTTGTTCGATATCGCTATCGATAATAACGGGGATATTGCTATTTTTATTGCTCAGCATCTTGGCAAGCTGCGCCTCAATAGCCTCTAAGTCATTGGTGCTTAGCTGCAAGCGCGAAAAGGTCAGCATTTTACCAAAAAAGGTCATCGCCGGCGTGTTTTCTGTGGGTACGGCTTGCAGTTGGGTATCTGAAATGGTCATGGTTTTATCCTTAAAAATTACTCATATCACTGCTACTAAGCGTTTACTAGCGCATAGCCTATAGGTTTTTTTTATATTAACAAGGGCTATTTTTACCATCATTTGATAGCGCTTTATCGGCAGTCAGCGCTATAATTTTAGCTGGTCTCGATGTTTCCAATGCTGTACTTTTATTTGTGCCTCAAACTCGCTTAAGCTATCAGATACGATACTGGCAATCAGCGATTGTAGGGCAGGATTATCGGTATCAATATGGGCGATACCGTGGGCGATAGCGACCATCAGGCTATCTAACAGCTCAGGATTGAGCAGGCGCTTGTTGAAAGAATAGATGGATTGTTCACCGACGCTCTGCCCGATATGCTGCAGCTCTGATTCAATCAAACGCCCTGCAATCGGAATCAGGCGCAGCAGGCGATGCAGCTCAGGCGTATTGGCAAAGCCATCTTGAATGGCATTACCCACTTCCTTCGCAATCAGCGCGCCGCCATTTGATTGACCGATGAGCTGCTGTAATTGCGGTATCAGCTCTTGGCGCAGCAGCGATAAAATCGTCGTTTCAATCTCAGCGCGGTTATTGGTAATGGTGGAGTCTATCAATGACTTTTGCATTTTGGGGTCAGTCAGCTGCTGTTTATAATTATAAATCGTGGTTAATATAACACGGTCAGATAACTCTTCTAATAGCAGATTAATATAAAATTTAATGCGCTTAATCCACGGCTGCGGCAATACTTGGTAGCCGAGCTGATAAAGCCTACGCCCGATGACCACTGCTCGAAACAGGCGCAGGGCTCGCAGCTGTGGAAAACAGCCGAGCACCTCGTACCAATGCACAAACGGGAAAAAAAACCAGCGATAATACACCTTCTCTTTAATCGCAATCACCCAGCGCGCGCAAAGTTCTGCTATCAAAAACAGGGTAAAAAATCCCCCAATCATCCGTACTTTATGATGTAAAGTACCCTCATACCAGCTGAGCATATCGCTAAGGCTCAACCATCCTGCGATATTATGACTGAATTCACTAATTAATATCGCATCAACACTGATAAAAAATAAATCAATACTAATGATGATAATCATCACGATATCATAAATCAGCTTGATGCGATTTGGCGTTGGACGAGATGAAGGAGATGGCATTTGAGAAGACGGGTTTGTTGACGCATGCGGCAAAGGTTTGGAATGAACAGCAGATTTTGGGATTGAGGAGGCGGACACAGTCATACCTTATAATTAATAAGTCTATAATACTTGAATAAGCCGCCTAGGTGACTGCTTATTAATAGGTATTAATACTATCAATGAATATGGCTGCAAAACAACCTTTCGCGGTATTAAATCACGCCTTATTATCATAAAAATAGCGCAAGATAGGCAGGGGATAAAACCCTCTGACTCAGCTTGCGCTATTTGTTGGATACAGCTGCTGGCAGCTACTTCAGTTGAGACGGCTTAACATAGGGATGTTCTTCAAAATCCGCTAACATCGCGCTGATACGCTTATCTTTTTGTTGCCACGCCGCATCTAACCATTCAAACATTTGTGCCTTAACATCGGCATCTCTGTCATAACCGCCATTTTGGATAGCGGTAAATAAAGTCTCTGGCATCTCGATATAGCGCACATCAACGCCTAAGCGTTTGACATTACCTTTCCATAAATCACTGTAGCTTGGCACGCCATCAGGATAAACAATCGTCATATCCAAGATACCATCGATGTTTTCTCCTAGTGCCTCGATTGCCAGTGATAAGCCGCCTGCTCTCGGTTTGAGTAAATGGGTATAGGGCGATTTTTGCTTGGCATGCTTGTCTTTGGTAAAGCGCGTACCCTCTAAATAATTCAATAAAGTAAAGGGTTTATCCTTTAATAACGAGCAGGCACGTTTTGCCTCAATGATATCTTTACCCTTAAGCTCAGGATTTTTGGCAATTGCCTCTTTTGAGTGCCGGCGCATCATCGGAAAGTCTAAAAAGTAAAACGCTTGTCCCACCACGGGAATAAAAATCAGCTCAAACTTGGTAAAAAATCGGGTTAACGGCAGCCGATTTTGGCTGATATATTGCACAATAGTGGTATCTACCCACGACTGATGGTTGCTAATGAGCAAGTATTTGCCATCAGAATGCACCTCGTCAGGCAGATGAATACGCCAGTCTTTATGCGGTAGCATATTATTAATCAGCTTATTATTACCATTAATCCAATCATTGGTCACTCTGATGACATGGTGGTCAGCAGCCTTTGAGCCTGTAATGGTTTTCACCGTCCCCATCAGCCATAACGGTAGGCTGGCGCCACAGCTATTAATCGTAATGGCAGCAGTGGCGGTCGCTAAAGAGGCAACTTTACCGATTTTGGGTGCGCGTTTGTGGAGCTTTTTTATCGAAGTAGTCAGTTTCATGATACATCCTTTTAGGGCGAGTTCGACCTTTTATGATAGATACTCAAAACATTGTGCTTAAAATGATGGGCATGATTTTAGCAGAAATCAGTCGTTGTGTAAGAGGGCTTAAGTGACTGGTAAACGCACATTTAACAGCACATTTAAAAGCTAAGGAGCGCCTGTTAACCACAGCCATAGATTATAAAAGTCAGGAGTAATGGATATTATGCACATCTCATACATAGATGTGACAAAATATTACACACCCAATGCTTAAGCTTGCGATAATAAAGATGACTATAAAAAATACAAAAAGTAGTTTAATAGCTAACATAAATACATCCATAAAGGTATGTACTACAGCTAGTATTTAAATTATCCACTTTAAATTAAGAGGAAAATATTATGCGTAACCAACTTATGATTGCAGCAGTAGCCGCAGGTTTAGTACTGACAGGTTGTGCTACTGACCCTTATACAGGTCAACAGCGTTTAAATAAAACGGCAGTGGGCGCATTAGCTGGTGCTGCAGGCGGCGCGGTTATCTCTAAAGCCACAGGTGGCAACAAAACAGGTCGTGATGCCGCAATTGGTGCCGCACTGGGTACGGGTGTTGGCTACTATATGGAACGTCAAGCCAAGCAGATTGAGCAGCAAATGGCGGGTACTGGTGTGGTCGTTGAGCAAGATCCAGTAACGGGTAACATTGGCTTGATTATGCCAGGTAACATCACGTTCTCGTTTGATGATGCGACTTTGAACCCATCATTTAGACCAACGCTAGATAAATTAGCAAAAACGATGCTGGAGTACAATCAGAATACGGTGACCATTGCCGGTCATACTGATAGCAGAGGCGCTGCAAATTATAACCAAAACTTATCTCGTCAGCGTGCAAACTCAGTATATAACTACTTGATGCAGCGCGGCGTACCTTCTAATCGTATGAGCGTAGTGGGCTATGGTCAATTACAGCCTATCGCTGATAACAGTACTGATTATGGTCGTCAACAGAACCGCCGTGTTGAGTTGACGATTAATGCGC
>DAIPIF010000044.1:0-12009 GCA_036770925.1 Psychrobacter sp. | reverse complement strand
TAATGGCTCAATATATCTACACGATGAACAACGTGTCAAAACTTGTTCCGCCTAAACGCGAGATTCTAAAAAATATTAATTTATCATTCTTCCCCGGTGCCAAAATTGGGGTTTTGGGTATCAATGGTTCGGGTAAATCAACCTTGCTACGCATCATGGCGGGCGTGGATACTGAATTTAGCGGTGAAGCACGTGCGCAGACGGGCACCAAAATCGGTTACTTGCCACAAGAGCCGCAGCTTGACGATAGCAAAGATGTCCGTGGTAACGTTGAGGATGGGATGCGTGAAGCGCTAGATGCGCTGGCACGTCTCGATGCGATTTATGGCGAATACGCCGACCCTGATGCCGACTTTGATAAGCTTGCCGAAGAACAAGGCAAGATGGAAGATATCATTCAAGCATGGGATGCGCATAATTTAAATACCCAGCTAGAAAAAGCTGCTGATGCTTTGCGTCTACCGCCATGGGATGCGGACGTTAGCAAACTATCAGGTGGTGAAAAACGCCGTGTGGCACTATGTCGTCTGCTGTTGTCACGTCCTGATATGCTGTTACTTGACGAACCGACCAACCATTTGGACGCTGAATCGGTTGCTTGGCTTGAGCAATTCCTACAGAACTACAGCGGTACCATCGTCGCCATTACCCATGACCGTTATTTCTTGGATAACGTTGCTCAGTGGATTTTGGAGCTTGACCGTGGCCATGGCTATCCGTACGAAGGCAACTATACTGAGTGGCTCGAGCAAAAGAACACTCGTTTAGAGCAGCAGAATAAGCAAGAAGAATCGTTTGCTAAAGCACTGAAAAAAGAGCTTGATTGGATTCGTAAAAACCAAAAAGGCCAACAAGCCAAGTCTAAATCTCGTGTACAGCGTTTTGAAGAATTGAACTCACAAGAGTTCCAGAAGCGTAACGAGACCTCTGAGATTTATATTCCACCGGGTCCTCGTTTGGGTAATAAAGTCATCGAAGTCAATGATATCTCCAAATCATTTGGCGAGCGTTTACTGTATGAAAACCTCAGCTTTAATGTCCCAGCAGGTGCTATCGTCGGTATTATCGGTCCTAATGGTGCGGGTAAAACCACATTATTTAACATGATTACTGAACGTGATACCCCAGATACGGGTTCGGTAGAATTGGGGGCTAGTGTCAAAGTCGCTTATGTCGGTCAGGTGCGTGACCATTTAGACGATGAAAAAACCGTTTGGGAAGAAGTCTCGGACGGCTTAGATATCATCACCGTTGGCGATTACACCACCCCAAGCCGCGCTTATATCGGACGTTTTAACTTCAAAGGCTCTGACCAACAAAAACGCGTCGGTCAACTCTCCGGTGGTGAGCGTAACCGCTTGCAACTGGCAAAGACTTTGAAGCAAGGTGCAAACGTCTTACTACTCGATGAGCCGTCTAACGACTTGGATATCGAAACCTTACGGGCGCTAGAGGATGCCATTCAGGTCTTCCCTGGTACGGTAATGGTAGTGTCGCATGATCGCTGGTTCCTTGACCGTATCGCCACCCACATCTTAGCCTTTGAAGATGAAGGTCCGATTTGGTTTGATGGTAACTATTCTGAGTTTGAAACCTATCGCAAAAAGACCATGGGCGATGATGCCGGTCCTAAGCGCACCAAGTTTAAGAAAATCAGTAATTAATAGCCCTCGCTTATTTGATAATCGCTATAAAAAAAGACCTCTAATGATTTAGAGGTCTTTTTTTTGCGATGGATTTAAGCGCTTTGCTTAGCGTTTTAGCCCAAATTTACGCTGTTTTTTATTACTAATTTCAGTAATAGCATGGGTAATATCGGCATCACTTAGGGTCGCCACTTGTTGCAAAATTTGCATCATATCGGGACTGAGCACATATTTGGCATGACGGGCGATATCATGAATCCGCTGATCAAAAGTTAAGATGCCGCTCTCTTCATCCTTTTGTAAATAATTGAGACGGATAAGGGCATTAACAAAGCTGATAAATAACGCCCGATCAAAAAAGTCGGGAATATCATCGGCATACAATACCGATAACCGTTGACCTAATAGATGGCATAAATCCACCACTTGGTCGGCAGTGAGATGACCAGAGCCTTGCTGAGCCAGTAATGCTAAGGTCATAAAATAACGCTCAAGGCTTTGTTCCACAGGGGTTGCCAATACTTTGAGCTGCTGATATTTATTACTGTTACTCTCAGGCGCACAGAGCACCCCATCCTCAAGCTCAACGATAAGACCATGGGCGATGAGGTTATCAATCTTTTTATTGAGGGTTTCACTCAAGCCATGTGCTGAATAATACAAAAACAGCTCACTTTGTAAAAACGGATACAGCTGCGCGGCAATACTGTCCAAACGGCTGCGTTTGATACGTCCGTTACGCGCGACCAATGCCGCCAAAAACGACATCAAAATAAACACATGCAAGATATTATTACGGAAATAGCTGAGTAACGCCGCTTGTCTGCCCGCGACTTGGATAATATCGCCTAAAATGTGCGGCGTCCGCTCAATCAATTTAAGCTTAATGCCATAATTGATGATTTGTTGCGGGGGCATATCGGTAATGACGGTATCACTAGAGTAGGGCAGCTGTCGGGCGATGCTTTGGTACAGGGCGATTTGCTCACGACAAATGTCTTCATCGAGTGCCGCTTTGGGCGCGGAGAGTAGCACCAATGATAATAGCGATACGGGATTGACCACCGCCGCTTTATTGATATGTTGCATGATTTTTACGCCGATATTATCGACCATCGCACTGGCTTTGTCGTCGAGTGGTGTATCAGTACGGTCGGCAGGCAAGCTGTCGGCAGGCACATCAAATTTGGTCATAAAGTCGCTTAAGTGCAGTGGCGCGCCAAAGCTGAGATGCACATTACCAAAGATGCGCTCAATTTTACGCCCGACTTTGAGCAGTCCAATGAGCGATTCTGATTCTTTGGGTTTACCTTTTAGCTCACCAATATACGTGCCGCCCTCCATAATACGCTCGTAGCCGATATAAGTGGGGATAAACACGACGGGCTTATTGGCTTGGCGCAATTGACTATGTACCGTCATCGCCACCATACCCATTTTGGGGGGTAATAGTCGCCCTGAACGTGAGCGCCCACCCTCAACGAAGTACTCAATCGGGGTATTACGGGTGATAAGGGTGTGCATATACTCACGCAGTACGGCAGTATAAAGCGCATTTCCACGGAAGCTTCGGCGGATAAAAAAGGCAACCGCGCCGCGTAATAAGGGTCCCAAAATAGGCACATCCAAATTATCCCCTGCGGCAATATACGGGATACTCAGCCCACGCTTATAAATCACATAAGACAGCAGCATATAATCAATATGGCTGCGATGACACGGCACATAAATGATTTCGTGATCTGCTGCCAGCTCGCGCACGCGCTCGAAATGATGCACTTCAACGCCATCATACAGCTGTGTCCAGAGCCAAGTTAAAAACCGATCAAAAATACGAATGACAGGATGCGAGTAGTCATTGACCATCTCATTGGCATAGCCTTTAGCGATACTGCGCGCCTCACTAACCGTGATAGTGCTCGCCTGCGCCTCCACTTCTATCGCATGCCGAATGGCAGGGGAGTAAATCAGCTTGTCTACTAAATTACGCTTATCTGATAAGTCAGGACCGAGCATACTGGCGCGCTGCTTGTCCAAATAGACATTCAGCTGCTGTTGCAACGCGCGCACCAGCTCACGATTGGCATCCATCGCTGGCACTAAACGATAAGGCACCGGCTCAGTCATAGCGGTTTTATCAGCAGGCGTAGTTTCTGTAGCAGAATTTATAGCAGCGTCTGCATCCTCATGTAAGCTGTCATAAATGATGCGCCGCAAGTCTTGCGGCGGGTGAAACTGTACAAAGGTATCGCGCCCCATCACCCCGATATTAAACAGCTGCTTGGTGATACTTGGATCTTCCCAGTTATCGGTCATCAACAGCTTAAATAAAGAATCCTCTTTTTCAGGCGCGCGTCCCCATAGAATAGACACCGGTATCAATCTAATGCGTAGCTCAGGATGCTGCAAGGTGGCAGCAATCAGCCGTGACAATCGCGGCGAGGGTTGTCCCATTTTGGCTTTGGGATGATGCAAAAATATAATCGCCGCCGTCTCATCGATATCATACAGGCTGTCTTTTACCCCAACCAACGCCGGCGGCAACTGATGCTCCCCAGTTTGCAAATCAATCAAAATACTATTGGAGCGCGAATAATCTTGCAGCACATAAAAGGTCAGCGTCTGCTCATCGGCATCAAACTCCGGCAAAGCACCCAATAATTTCGGCTTGACCGCCACATTAAGCGCCTTACCCGACAGCTTTCGGTACAGCTGATTGATAGGCACCGCGGTATAAGGCTTGACGGTTGACGCCGCTGGTAATGCTGATGGTTTGGCTGAACTTGCGGCGGCATCACCATTAAGTAGGGTTTTTTTGAAGAATTTGGATATCATAATAAAAAGTCAAACTTTGTAAAATGTGATGCGCTTATCATGCCATAAAATCACTCAAAGCGATATATTGAGAGCGTATCTAGGATTATTATTCTCCTTAATGTAGCGGCATTTATCTTGGGTTATGTTGCTATAAATAGCGAGTTTAATGCTATGATTTAGGTCTCTGCTGACTGCTAAATGAGGACAAGAAACGATGACCCCTGCTATTAATCTTCTCAAAAATCTCAAACTCAATTATCAAATACATGAGTATCAGCACGACCCTCATGCGAGCTCTTATGGCATGGAGGCGGCTGAAAAGCTTGCAGTCACAGCGGCACAAGTATTCAAAACCTTGGTGGTAGAAACCGATGCTAGCAAATTGGCAGTGGCGCTGTTACCCGTCAATCAAACGTTGAACTTCAAAAAAATGGCAAAAGCCTTGGGCTGCAAAAAGCTGCAATTGGCGGATGCCAAAAAGGTAGAGCGCACCACAGGCTATGTACTCGGCGGAGTCAGTCCGCTTGGACAAAAAAGACGATTGCCAACGGTGATAGATGCCACAGCCCAAAACCTAGCGACTATCTATGTCAGTGCCGGTCGCCGTGGCTTAGAGATTGAGCTGTCGCCGCTGAGCTTGGAGCAAGTTTTGGCGGCAGCATTTGCCGCTATTACGGATGATTAAATACAGCTGCTAGCACTTATGTATCAGCGGTCGATGTCGCCATGTCGCCATGTCGCCGTATAAGTTACGGACATAATTCTTGACTGGCGTATTTTGGCAAAAGGATAACCTCAGCCATAAATCCCGCCGTGCCGCCTTGGGTTGCCATTAAGTTACGGGCGATACGCAGCCGATATTTGCCGCTAGTGGGCAAACAGCCTTGATAAATAATGCCGCCTTTGCTGCCATCTTGCGTCCCGTTTGGCAGATGTAAAACCCCGACATTGGCAACCTCTGCGATATCTGCTCGCGGCGCAATATTAATCACCGCATACTGTCCGCTGCTGGCATTAAACTGATACCAGTGCTCGTTTTGTGAGGGTTTTAATTTGCCGCTCAGCGTGCTGCTGATTTGTCCTTTAGCAAAGCGAATCGGGGTGTCGGTGGTCGTACTTGCCTGTGCGTGACTGACGGCACCCAAACTGGCTATCATCGTGGCGGTGGCACATAGCGCGGTACATGCATTCCGTGCTAACGACAGCGATGGTTTTTTAGAATGAACGTATAAAGAGTACATTATTTTTTCCTATAATAAGCCGCTGAAATAAGAAGCCAAGTGATTTAAAAGGTCATTAATACCGCTTTAACTGTAGTCTTTCTTACTTATTAGGTCAGTATCAGATTTATTATTTTTCAATGACTGACTACGCTCAAGGGAATAAAAAAGCGCCCCGCTAATGGTTAGCGGGGCGCTTTTAGATATTATTTATTGAATGGATTGAATGGATTGAATGGCTCGTTTTATGATTAGTCCAAGAAAGCAAAGCTATCGATAGCCATTGCCGTCATGCTATCACTCGGGGCAACCATACTTTCGGCATGACCTGAGGTGCGTGGCAAGATTTTATCAAAGTAGAATTCTGCGGTTTGGATTTTGGCAAGATAGAATTCAGGGGCTTCGACGCCGCCATTTTCAAGCTTGTCATAAGCCACGGCTGCCATCCGCGCCCAGTGATATGCCATCATCACATAGCCTGAGTACATCAGATAATCATCAGAGGCGGCAGAGATAATTTCACGGTCTTTACGCGCAATCAGCATCAAGCGCACGGTTAAAGTATTCCACTCTGCACACAGCTTGGTGAGTGCCCAGACGAATTTACGCATGTCTTTATCAAGGGCATACTCGCCGCACCATCTAAGGATAGAGGAGGTGTAATCGCGCACCACTTTGCCTCGAGATTGCAAGATAACCTTACGACCCAATAAATCTAGCGCTTGAATACCCGTTGTACCTTCATACAAGGTCGCAATACGCGCATCGCGAGCGATAAGCTCCATGCCCCACTCTTTAATATAGCCGTGACCACCGTAGATTTGTTGACCATGTTTGGCCGCTTCAATACCCAATTCAGTCAAGAAACCTTTGATAATGGGGGTAAAAAATCCAAGCTTATCATCCCATTTCTCAAACTCAGCGTCATCACCATTGACGATACCTTGTGCCATTTTATCGGCATAACGCGCCGCATGATAAATCATCGAGCGCCCACCTTCGGCAAAGGCTTTTTGGGTCAAGAGCATCCGGCGTACATCGGCATGATGAATGATGGCATCGGCGACATTTTCAGGGTCTTTGGTGCCTGACAAGGTGCGCATGGAGCGGCGGTCTTTGGCATAAGGCAGGGCGTTTTGGAAGGATAATTCAGTGTGCGCCAAGCCCTCGATACCGGTACCGATACGCGCGGTATTCATAAAGGTGAACATCGCTTTGAGCCCTTTATTTGGCTCACCAATCAAGTAAGCCGTGGCTTCATCAAAGTTCAGCACACAAGTGGCTGATGAGCTGATGCCCATTTTGTGCTCGATAGAGCCGCAGCTGACGCCGTTACGTGCGACGACTTCGCCCTCAGCATTTGGCAAAAATTTGGGGACGATAAATAAGGAGATACCGCGCGTGCCTTCTGGCGCTTCAGGCAGGCGTGCGAGTACAATATGCACAATGTTTTCGGTTAAGTCATGCTCACCGCTTGAGATAAAGATTTTGGTGCCTGATAATTTGTATGAGCCGTCTGCTTGCGGGATGGCTTTGGACTTGACTTGACCCAAATCGGTACCACAATGCGGTTCGGTGAGACACATCGTACCTGACCATGTACCGGCAACTAATTTATGTAAATACGCCTCTTTTTGCTCTTCATTACCGTACTGTAATAAGGTATTAATACAGCCCGTTGATAAACCGGGGTACATAGACCATGGCCAGTTGGCGGTGCCTATCATCTCAGACTTGATGAGGTTGAGTGACATCGGCAAGTTCATACCGCCGTACTGCTCAGGATAGGAGATACCTTGCCAGCCGCCATCGACAAACTGCTCGTAGGCTTCTTTGAAACCTTTGGGGGTGGTGACGACACCATTTTCGAAATGACAGCCTTCTGCATCGGCAGGCTGATAAAGCGGTGCAAGGACGTTTTCGGCAAAGTCCGCGATGCCTTGCAAAATCATATCAATGGTTTCAGGATCAGCATTGTCACCATTGTCTAAGGATTTATAATGCTTTTGAAAGTCAAAAACATCATTAATTAAAAACTTAATATCACGTAAGGGGGCTTTGTAAGTTAGCATAGGGGTTCTCTTTATGGGGTATTTATGACTATTAGATTGAATCTGTTTGGTGACATAAGGGATGTCATAATTCTCAAACAATTTTCAGGAATATGAAAGGCTATATTTGTTAAGTCCGTTTTATGGATTAGGATATGAGCGCAGAGCGGCTTCATAGGATACATAGGACCGATAGTGAGCAGTATAGAGGTTATAAAAGCATAAATATAGCATTGATAACTAATATTCATGTTTGATTGATATTCATATTACTTTATATTATGTTTTAGCGTTGCTATATGTATTTCTGTTCATTTATTTTTATTTAGGTATTGGGGTTTTTAGGTATGCAGACCTTGCGTTATCGCTATCAGCTCAAGCGCTCATTGCAGCAAGTGTTGCTGATTATAAAGCGCCTTATCAGTGGCGAGCTTGAGCATTTATTGACCATCAATCAGAGCCGCCGCCCTTGGCATATGCCTATTATTGCGGCGATTGCGATTAGCTTTCCGGTGTTTGTGGGGGCGTACTTTGGGGCGCTGCCCTCAGGTATTAAGGCGTCGATGGGTGCAATGGTGATTTTGAATGTGCCGTTTGTGGGTAGGTTGCCTTATCGCTTGGTGACGGTGATGGCATGGGGTTTTGCGATGTCGCTGTGTTTTGCTTTGGGGCTTATTGCGCAGCAAATACCGGTGATTAGGCTGCCGGTATTTATAGTCGTTGCCTTTGGTATCGTGGTTTTGGGGCGTTATTATCGTCAGCCGCCGCCAGCGGGTTTGTTTGTGATGATGGCGTGTGCGATTGCTTTATTTATGCCCGTGTTACCGAGGGAGGTGCTGCCTGCTATTGCACTGGTTATGTTGGGGAGCGGCTTTGCGATGTTTATGGCGCTGCTGTATTCGCTGTTTTTATTAGCGGGTGCTCATCCTATTTTGCCCGCTCCTGAGTATTATTATGAGCCTGATACGATTAGCGAAAGTATCATGGTGACCGGTTTTATTAGTTTGGCATTATTGATAGCGCTGCTGCTAAAGGTGCCGAATCCCTATTGGGCGGCGGTCAGCTGTTTTATTATTATTCAAGGGATTCATCTGCGCACGATGTGGATTAAGCAGTTGCACCGCTTGCTAGGTACGGTAATCGGTATCGTGCTGGCAGGTTGGATGCTGTCGTGGGGTTTGTCGATATGGGGGGTGGCGCTCGCGATACTGGCGATGATGCTCTGTATTGAGTCTTTGGTCGATCGCCATTATGGGATGGCGGTGGTATTTATTACGCCGCTGACGATATTTATTGCCGAATATGGCAGTAGTTTGCCGCTGACCTCAGAGGATTATCAGCAGGTCATTCAGACCCGTTTATGGGATACGATTATTGGCTGTTTGGTGGCGCTCAGTGGCGGCGCGGTGATGCACTCACAGCGTTTACGCGCGCCACTACAGCGGGTAGAGCAATGGTTATTGACAACGTTTCAGTAAGGCTTGGCCAAAAGGTTTGCTTAAAAATATCAGCTAAGGCGCTGATGATGATGTCAAGGCATCAGTAGCTTTTGTGACATCCACAGTATGATGTGTCCAGTGCTCAAAGCTCAACGCCGCCTGCCCAATGAGCATCCCATAACCGTCAGATATCTGCGCGCCTTGGGCGGCAAAATGCGCCAAAAATGGCAAGGTGCGTCCGTACATCATGTCATAAGCGTAATGGCTGGTTAAATTATCCGCCAAAGGCAAACGCGCCTCCGTCAGCCCAATGGAGGTGGCATTGATAATGATATCAAATGCGCCTGTCAGCTCAGCCGTGGCACAGCATGTCATCTCAAGCCGCTTGATGTCGGCATGAGCATGACTGAGCTCGTTGACTAAGGTTGCGGCGGTATTAACGGTGCGATTGGCAAGGGTTAATTGCCCAGCGCCTGCTTGTATCAGCGGCAAGATGATACCGCGCGCCGCGCCGCCTGCCCCAATGATGGCGATGTTTGCGCCCGCAAGTGTCCAGCCAAGACTTGTGATGTGATTGACCAAGCCTTGCCCATCGGTATTATCGCCATATAAGCTGCCGTTTTTTAGCGACAAAGTATTGACGGCGCCGGCGACTTTGGCATGTTCGGACAACCTGCCTGCATCAAGGCAGCAGTCATAAGCCACTTGCTTAAAGGGTACGGTCACATTTGCACCGACCCCGCCACCATTAAAAAAAGCGGCAACCACTGCGCGGAAGCTGTCGGCATTATCAGGGCAATACTGGCGCTGATAGCAGATATCGAGTCCGCACTGCGCGGCAAAGGCTTGATGAATAAGGGGCGACTGACTATGGGCTATCGGATTGCCGATAACGATAAAATGTTGAGTGGTTGGGCTCATGGTGGATTGCCTCCTGCAAAATAGCTGTCAATCATAACCAATCGCTACATTTTTCACAAACTCCCTTTTGCCAAATAGATTCTTAACAAATATCTCCTCACTGCGATTGTTATCGGTAACGTAAAGGCTAGTCAATGGCTTGGCAGTTGGGTAAACTGTCACCCTAACGCCAACATAAAAAGTATGAGTAAATTAACCATGTACCACAATCCCCTACAGACTTTTGTACTCGGTATCACTATGGTGGCAGGCTTGTCATTAGGTGCGTGTGATGGCTCGAAAACAGAAACCGCAGAAGAGCTCAGCTCAAGTAGCAGTACGGATGCGCCAAGCTTAGACACGCAGTCTGAAGGGGCACCAAGTAAAGGCAAGGTGGTCAAAGATTTAGATGGCGCGGTGGTCGCTGCAGGTGAGCCTGTCAAATATGATATCGCCGCATGGAATGCCGCTGACACTCGTGTGGAGCCCATTAATATCACTGAGCTTGATGCCATAAAAGCAACCTTTGGTAAAGTCACCAGCACCGATGAGAACAGCCTCGACTACGCCAGTAATCCTGCTTCTAAATATCGGTTTTTGGCAGCCGACTCGCCTTATTTGGACCTGATTGATTCCGAAAAATATCTGGAATTGGGCTGGTACTATGCCAATCCCGCCGACTCTGATAAAGAAAAACAGCTGAGCCAAGAGCATGCCAAAAAAGCCTATAAACTGTCACGGCAACTGATGGGCGATGAGGGCGGCAAAATCCTCGCTGATATGCTAAATGGTCAGATTATCAAAAATCAAACTGCCGGCGGACAAAAAGTTGAATTGGCAAAGTGTGAGTTTTATAGTTGTATGCTGATATTAAATAAAGCCGGCGCACAAAATAATGATAGTTAATGATGACTGATAACGCCAAGCAGTGGCACGCTTTGCATGTGGCTAATGGCTCTGATAATTCTGATAACCGTAGCGCTGATACGCCACTCATCACGCCTGATAATCGCGGCATGGCGTATGGTGATGGATTTTTTAGCACCATGGGGGTCATCGATGGGGCGATATTGTGGCAGCCATATCATCAGCAGCGTCTGCTCACACACGCGCACGCCTTGCAGCTGCATATCCCTCTCACCGCTATCATGGCACATCTGCAAACCCACGCCGAGCAGCTACAACAAGGCATGATGAAGCTTATCATCACCCGTGCGCCGCAAGCCCTGCGTGGCTACGGCTTTGTGCCAAATCAGGTCGGTTGCGCCTGTGAGATATGGCTCAAAACCACCGCCATCTCGATGAGTGCCCAATATACCGCGCTGCCTGCGGCACATAACGTATTGATGCAAGCTGCCATGCCTGCTATCTGTTTGCAGGCGCAGTTGGCGTGCTTGCCCGCGCCATTAGCCGGTCTAAAAACCCTCAATCGTCTCGATAATGTACTGGCTAGTGGCGAGTTACACGCCCTAAAAGCTGCCCATCCACAGCTATATCAAGATTGCGGTGAGGGTCTGGTGCGCGATATGAGCGGTCATTGGATAGAGGGCACGATGAGCAACGTCTTTTATCAGTTGCGCGCGGATGCGGATGGGCGCTCATCAGAAAACGGCGCTTGCTATGATACGCCGTCTCCTAGCCATTATCTGCTCAATGGGCAATGGTTCACCCCGCCCTTGACCCAATCAGGTGTCGCGGGGGTGCTGCGCCAAGTGGTCATCGATGCGCTGGCTCAGACGCAGACGCCCGTTATCGTACGGGCATTGAGTGATGAGGATTTGCCGCAGTTAACGCGGCTGTTTTTTTGTAATGCGCTGCGCGGCGTGATGCCGGTGACGGTGCTGACATTATTGTCAGGGGAGAGGGTGTTTTTTAGGGTTTAACTTTGCTTCGATTGCTCAAGCCTAATAAAAGAAGTGATCGTCTTTTGTTACTG
>DAIPIF010000043.1:0-12048 GCA_036770925.1 Psychrobacter sp. | reverse complement strand
GGTTTAATGAAGCTAAAGGTTTTGGTTTTATCGCTCAAGATAACGGCGGACAAGACGTATTCGCTCACTACAGCGCTATTCAAGGTGGTGGTTTCAAAACCCTAGCCGAAGGTCAAAAAGTATCTTTCGTTTTAGGTGAAGGCAAAAAAGGCCCACAAGCTGAGCAAATCGAAGCACTTTAATCTTTTGCTAGATTACTTTGTTTGCTAAAAATATTGTTTAGACTGTAAGCAAAAGCGACCTCGGATTAGGTTGCTTTTTTTTGCCTAAATTTTACTCCTAGACTGCCAAAAATAAGCATTCAGTTATTTATAAAAGCCAGTTAGCGTCATAATAATAACAAAATGTTATGTAAATTTAGGTTCAGCAATGCTATAAAGGTACAATGTGTAGCGCTATACGAATATTAATGATAGTATTTTTGCTTTGAAAGCTATTTGTGCAAAAATAGTGACAAATTTATGACCCATTATTCACGGCGTTATCTTGACCTTATAAGCCAGCTAACGCAAGATAGTTAAGTCTTATAAGTAACACTCGGTGCTATAAACTAAGCATAGTGGGTACCGTAAAATTTAAACCACCATACAGTAATAGTTGTTCATTCATAACTATTTTTTATATTTTAATTCACAATATTAATAAAAGAGGAACGTATGAAAGCATTAGTCGCGGTCAAGCGTGTCATTGATTATAACGTCAAAGTTCGTGTAAAAGCTGATAACTCTGGTGTGGATTTATCTAACACTAAAATGTCGATTAACCCTTTTGATGAAATCGCAGTCGAGGAGGCGGTACGCCTTAAAGAAGCAGGCGTGATTGATGAAATCATCGTAGCCTCTATCGGACCCAAAGAATCACAAGAGCAAATTCGTGCTGCTTTGGCATTGGGCGCTGACCGTGGCATTTTGGTACAGACGGATGCTAAGGCTTATCCGCTACAAGTTGCCAAAATCCTCAAAAATATCGCAGAGAGTGAAGGCGTTGATATCGTACTGCTAGGTAAGCAGGCGATTGATGATGATAATAACCAAACGGGTCAGATGTTGGCGGCGTTGATGGGTGCAGGTCAAGGTACTTTTGCTTCAGAGGTAAAAGTTGATGGCGGTCAAGTAAACGTCACGCGTGAGATTGATGGCGGTTTGCAAACGGTTGCCCTTGAATTACCGGCTATCATTACCACTGATTTACGTTTGAATGAGCCACGTTATGCAAAATTACCTAACATCATGAAGGCGAAGAAAAAGCCATTGGATGAAAAAACACCGGCAGATTTTGGGGTGGATATGACCTCTAAGCAAGAGATTATCAAAGTGGTGCCGCCAAGCGATCGTAAAGCAGGTATTACAGTAGCGTCAGTAGATGAGCTGGTCGATAAGCTTAAAAATGAGGCGAAAGTTATTTAGTATCGATAGCTTAATTTTGATAAATGAGCATTGATACCTTAATATCGAGAAGATAACGGCTTAGCTTATAGATAATCATACGAATAGATTACGGATAAATAAAGGATAAAAATAATGGCTATTTTGGTATATGCAGAACATGACAATGCCAGTCTAAAAAAGGCAACTTTAAATACTATTGCAGCGGCACAGCAAATCGGTGATGATATTCACGTCTTGGTTGCAGGTAGCGGTAACCAAGCGGTCGCTGATGAAGCGGCAAAAGTAGCAGGTGTCAGCAAAGTATTGCTAGCAGATAATGCCGCTTATGAGCATCAAATGGCAGAAAACATTGCGCTGTTGGTTGCTGATATTGCCGCTGATTACAGTCATATCTTAGCTGCTGCGACGACGACGGGTAAAAACTTTGCGCCACGTGTTGCAGCTTTACTCGATGTCAGCATGTTATCAGAGATATCCGCAGTGATTGATGCGCAGACTTTTGAGCGTCCTATTTATGCCGGTAACGCAACAGCAACGGTAAAAACGACAGAAGATAAAGTAGTGTTGACGGTACGTACCACGGCTTTTGATCCGGTTGCGAGTGAAGGTGGCAGCGCCTCAGTTGAGACTATTGCTAATGTACAAGAGTCAGGTAAATCAAGCTTCGTTAATGAAGAGATGGCAAAATCAGATCGTCCAGAATTGACGTCAGCACGTATTGTGGTTTCTGGTGGTCGGGCATTAGCCAATAGCGAAAACTTCACAAAATATATCGAGCCACTAGCAGACAAGCTAGGTGCTGCTATCGGTGCGTCACGTGCTGCGGTTGACGCCGGCTACGTGCCAAACGATATGCAGGTCGGTCAAACGGGTAAAATCGTCGCGCCAGACTTATATATCGCGGCGGGTATCTCAGGTGCTATTCAGCATTTAGCCGGTATGAAAGATTCTAAAGTTATCGTTGCGATTAACAATGACCCAGAATCGCCAATCGCGAGTGTCGCTGATTATTTCTTGGAAGCGGATTTATTTGAAGCATTGCCTGAGCTGACCAGTAAAGTGTAATTATTATTGATTCAGTACAGCTGTTGTTATAAATAAAAATCCCGCTATGTTTTATAGCGGGATTTTTGAGTCTTAGGGCTATTATATTATGAGTGAGTAGGGTCATGAGCCAAATGCATTAATAACCTGCATACTGACGTTGGCGCAAAGTTTCATATAAACATAAAGATCCTGCAATCGCCACATTTAAGCTCTCTTGACCATTGGGCTGTGGTAGCGCAATAGGGGTGGCACATTGCATAAGCTCGCTGCAAACCCCTTGTCCTTCATGACCCATCACCCATGCGATGGGCGCTTGTAAATCATGCTCATAAATGAGGGTGTCGGTATGCGAGCTGGTGGCGAGCAAGGGCGTTTTTACCTTATCTAAGATATCGGTAACAGTTAAGCCCTCATAAATATTTAAGGCAAATTGTGCGCCCATACCTGCTCGTAGCGTCTTTGGTGACCACGCTTGCGCGCTTGCCGAAGTACAAAGCACGTTTTTAATACCGACAGCAGCGGCAGTGCGTAGCAGCGTGCCAACATTGCCACTGTCTTGTACGTCATTGAGAATCAGGCAATCTTCCGTGATGCTCGGCAAGTTTGGCATAGGGATATTAATTAGCGCCATGATATCAATACCCGCGCCTAAACTACGGATGCTTTGATATAGCTTATCTGCCAAGATTAACACGCTGACATAAGTAGGCAGCAGGCTCAAAATTTGTTGTACTTCAGGATGCGTCTGCGCTGACTCGGCGACCAGTACTTGCTGTAGAGGATAGCTGCTACGCAAAGCGGCATCGATTAAATGCGCCCCTTCGATAACGGTTTGCGCGTGCTTTTTGCGCTGGCGTGCTTGGGTTAATAGCGCTTTGATGAGCTTGACGCTTTGATTTTTATCAGAGGTAATCAGCTCGCTTGGGTTTGATATCATAATAAACCATTTAAAATTAAGAAAAAGTCAGCGCGTATTTGAGGGACAATCATTATTTTATTGATAATAATTATCGTGGGTGATTACTGTGCTTGCTTGGCATGCTCGATATGCAAATCTTTGACATAATTCACCTCGTTTTTGCTGCCAAGTACCACAGGCACGCGCTGATGAATGTCAGTGGGGGCGATATCCAAGATACGATTGACGGCATCAGTTGCGCCGCCGCCTGCACGCTCAATCAGTAAGCTCATGGGATTGGCTTCATACATAAGACGTAGCTTGCCTGCTTTATGAGCGTATTTGGTATCAAAGGGATAGGTAAATAAACCACCACGGCACAAGATACGGTGCACATCACCAACCATTGCCGCCACCCAGCGGGTATTAAAATCGCGCCCACGTACACCGACTTCACCATCGATAAGCTCATCGATATACTGCTGCATCGGCGGTAGCCAATAGCGATAATTGGAGCTATTAATAGAATATTCGCTGGTGTCAGCGCTGATGCTGATATCCTCATTGACCAATACATAGTCGCCGCTATCAGGATCTAAGCTGAACATGACTACATTATCTGTCACCGTCAGCGCCAGCATCGTTGAGGTACCATAGAGCAAGTAGCCGGCAGCAACTTGCTGATTGCCCGCTTGCAAAAAGTCGCTATCTTCACTGGTCTGACCTTGGCGCTGATACGGTAATAGGGAGAAAATGGTGCCCACTGCCATATTAATATCAATATTAGATGAGCCATCTAATGGGTCAAACAATACCAACAAGCTACCATCAGCATGTGCCGCTGTTGAGTGGTCTAATTCTTCTGAGGCAACCCCTGCGCAGTGGCTGTTTTTTGCTAAAGCCTCTAGTAATAAATCATTCGCCAGTACGTCAAGCTTTTTTTGGTCTTCGCCTTGGATGTTTTGGTTGCCCGCTTCCCCTAAGATATCCGCTAAAGCGCCTTTTCTTAATAATTGTGAGATATCTTTGCCAACGTCCGTAATGGTGGTAATCACATCGCGGATAGCAGGGTTTGCTGAATGCTCATTTAGGTATTTTGCTAAGGTAGTCATGCGGCGTCCTAGTAAGGGTGATAAACATAAAGGAAGAATGTAAAGGGGTAAATCTGCTAAAGGCTCATTATAAAAGTATCCGCGCGGCATACGCTATAAAAACGAAGAATACATAAAGTATGCTGAGCAGTATCTTTGTACTGACTATAAAATCAGCTACACTATAGCCATTATTATTTATTGCTTATAGAGCCAGTATCTGGTGCTAAATTGTAGCAAATAAGCGTCTAAAAGTCCTTGTAAAAAGTAGATGGGACTATTTTGCTGTGTACTTATGGCGATAAATGAATAAGCAATAAGGATTGATTCTCAATAAACCAACTATAAAGACCCGCCATTATGTCAAATTCTATTCATAGTAATACCAACCATGCGCTTGTTAGCCCTAAACCTACCAAGATTGAGCATGATATTATTCATAAGCGCCTGCATACTTCCTTAAGCCGCCCGCAACTCAATGAGGATGGTGCGCTGCGCCACTTTTTGGGTGTAGAAGGTCTCAATAAGGCGCAATTACAAAACATCATTGCCAAGGCAGAGACTTTTATTGATGCACATGGTCAGCTGATTAATCGTCCTGAGCTGGAGGGCTGTACGGTGATGAACTTGTTTTTTGAGCCATCCACCCGTACCCGTACGACCTTTGAGGTGGCTGAAAAGCGTCTCGGTGCCAATGTCCTCAATATTGATATTGCCAGCTCAAGTACCAAAAAGGGAGAAAGTTTGCGCGATACCTTGTGGAATCTACAAGCCATGACTGCTGATATCTTTGTGGTACGCCATTCTGCGTCGGGTGCGGCGCACTTTATGGCGACAGAGGTGACCCCAGATATCGCGATTATCAATGCAGGTGATGGCTGGCATGCTCATCCCACCCAAGGCATGCTCGATATGTTGACCATTCACCGTGAAGCGCCGCGCCCCTTTGAGGAGCTATCGGTGGCGATTATCGGCGATATTAAACACTCACGAGTAGCGCGTTCTGATATTAGCGCTTTGCAGACATTAGGGGTCAAAGATATTCGGGTTATCGCGCCAAAGACATTATTGCCCAAAGGGATTGAGCGCTTTGGGGTCACGGTCTATGAAGATATGAATCGCTGTGTGGCAGATTGTGATGTCATTATGGGCTTGAGAATACAAAATGAGCGTATTGGCTCGCCGCTATTGGCGTCCTCTAGCGAGTATTATAAGCATTATGGTATCACGCCTGAGCGGCTTGCACTCGCCAAACCTGATGCGCTCGTGATGCACCCCGGTCCTATGAACCGTGGTATTGAAATTACCTCAAGCGTGGCAGATGGCGAGCAATCGGTTATCTTAAAACAGGTGAGTAATGGCGTTGCTATTCGCATGGCGGTATTAGCCTTGACGATGGAAGGGCAGCGCGCGCATCAAGCAGCGCGACGCGGCTAACCCACGTTGATACGCTATGCCTTGGCTTTCTTATTTAATTCACTCAATTACTAGGGTAAAATCGCTCATGACTAATATCGCTAATAGCAGCACCTCTAATGCTAGCACCTTGAATAATAATAGCGCCAATCTGGACCGCTCAATTATTAACTTGCTTCCTGATAATTTTAAACGCACTTTGCCAACGACGCTCAGCGCTCATCTACAAAACCTGCCAGAGCCGCGTGAGACATGGCTATTGCCACCGCTGATTGACTTGTGTGCGCGCCTGCGCGAGCCGGGGCAGCAGCAGCATGGTACGTTGGTCTCAGAAGGTCGCGCCGCCCGTGCCAATGGCTTTTTGCACGTGGTGACGCCGCCGGATACCAATCCTATTTTAGAAAACGGCTCACTGCTAAAAGGCTTACGTGAGCGGGCATTGGACGATGGCGGTATTTATTTGCATATTTTAGGGGCGCTGACAGAAGGTTTAGAGGGCGCGCGCCCCTCTAACATTGCCGGTCTCAAAAAAGGCGGCTGTATCGCAGTTTCTAATGCGCGGCGTCCTTTTGCCAATGATTTGGTATTGCTCCGCACCTTGGAGTATGCGGCAACCTTTGATATGAAAGTGTTTTTTTATCCTGATGAGCCGAGTCTCTCAAATAATGGGGTGGCGCATGAGGGCTATATTGCCTCTTATCACGGCTTGCAGGGCATTCCTTGGATTGCTGAAACGGTCGCTTTATCCACCCAGTTATTAATGGTAGAGGAAACCGGCATTGCCGCCCACTTTAGCCAGTTATCTTGTAAATCATCAGTGGAGCTGATGCGCTGGGCAAAAAATAAAAAACTCCCCGTTACTTGTGATGTGGCGATGCATCAGCTGCATTTAACCGATGATAATTTGGAAGGCTTTAACGCCCAAGCGCATGTCTTGCCGCCACTACGCAGTAATACAGACCAAAAGGCATTACGCCGCGGTCTGACTGACGGCACCATTGATGCGATTTGTAGTCATCATGAGCCGCTAAATGCCACCGCAAAAAAAGCGCCCTTTGCCGAGAGTGCGCCGGGTATTTCTAACTTTGATACGTTTATGGCGCTGGCGTGTCAACTGGTGCGTGACGAGGTACTCACCCGTGAGCAACTGGTCGAAAAAATCTGTATCAACCCTGCAAAAATTGCCGGTATTACGAGCGAGTACGAAAACCTTGGCGGCGCTATCTTAGTCGATCCCAATCTGGCATGGCAAGTAACGGCAGAGACGATGCATTCACATGGCAAAAACACCCCTTTCTTTAATCAGCAATTACAGGGGCGCGTCGTGGAGACATTCTTTGCTTAACTTACCACCCTCAGGTCAGTGCCATAAACCATCAGACAGTCCTGAACACCGTGCTAAAGACAAACTTGAAGTCAAGGGTAATAATGAGCTGAGCGTTGGCAATAAAAACGCGGTGGCAAGTGAATCTATCAAAGCGGTCGCCATTTATGAGATTATAAAAGGCGTCAGCGTGCTGCTAGGTGCGAGCGTATTATGGCTGTGGCATCAAGACCTTGAGCGCTGGCTTGCCACGGCTACAGCCTCTTGGCAGCACCATTTTGGGCAACTGCTACTGCCGCAAGTTGAGAGTACAGTACAACTGGCGCAACAGGCGAGTAAAAACTGGAGCGTGTTTTTATTGGTCATCGCCGCTTATGTCAGCCTACGTTTTATTGAAGCCTATGGCTTGTGGCAGGATAAAACATGGGCGTACTGGTTTAGCGTGATAGGCTACGGTATTTTTATACCTATTGAGCTGTACTATTTAATCGTCAGCCCCTTTGACTGGTTTAAACTCGGTATTTTGCTGCTTAATATCGTCATCGTCGTGGTGGTCTATCGCAACATGAAGCGCAAAGGCTTAATTTAACGCCAGTGTCGTTTGTTATGGTCTTGCCATGCATTTTTGTCAGCACGCCCAACCCTCATGGTTACCTGCTATATTGTAGCCTGTGGGTTGTCGGCTTCTGTGATAATGTCGTTTCTAGCCGCTCTGTGTTTAGGTTTTGCTGTGGCAGGACTTGCGTCATTTGGAATCAAAATCTCATTATCATCTTGATCGCGCTCAAGGTCACTGTCTTTATCATAAGCCATCGGCTCAAACTGAGACTTTGAGTGCTGCGCCGCCGCATTATCCTGTACAGGCGTCTTTTGACGCGGTTGGCTATGAGCAAAGATGTGCTCTAGCGGCAGATTAAGCTGCTCTTTAGCACAAGCTTCGGTGTTGACAAACCGATGCACCAATAATCCGAGCCAAGGCTGGTGGTCTTCTTGCTTCATCTCATCCAGCTCATCTTTGATGGGTAGTGGATAAGGCAAGGTGCGATAAAAATCCCATAATGTCATCCGCCCCAAATCTTTTTTGAGCACGTATTCGCCATCTTCGGTAGTCGTAATCAGATGGCTATCTTTTAGATAATTGATATAGGTGTACCATTTGGGCAGCTCTTTACGCCCAAGCACATCACGTAGTTCTTGCTCACTCACCGCGTCACCCTTAAGATGATGGCTATGCACCAAGTGCAGCATATCCAGTAAGCTCAATAAGGGATGGCGCGGATAGACCTCTTCGGTCTCAAAAATAGTTAAGGTATAGCTAATCTCCACCCCTAATAAAATCAGGTTCCAAGATAAAAAAATCCATAATAAAAAAATCGGCAGCGCTGCAAATGCGCCATAAATGGCTTCATAACTGGTAAAGTTAGTCATCACCGAACCAAACACGTATTTGAGCAATTCAAACAGGATAGCGACAAAAATACCTGCAATTGCCGCATTTTTGAAGGGCACACGGGCTTTTGGAATGAACCAATACATGGCAATAAAGCCGGCTACAGTGACGGCAATCGAGACCACTTGCACCCAAAATGACCAATCAATACCATAGCCTGCGATTTGACGATTCAAAAAGCTTAGGCTTTGGACGGTGCTGGAGGCGATAAAAGCAGTACCCAAAACCAGCGGTCCCAAAGTCACTATCGTCCAATAGCGCATCATACTTTTGATACCGCCTGAACGCTCCTCAACGCGCCAAATTTGGTTAAAGGCACGCTCAATCGTCGTCAAGGTCATAATAGTGGTGACAAATAACACCATCGCGCCGATAGCGGTTAAGTTGGTCGATTTTTCGGCAAAATTATTGATGTATTTGCTAACCTGTAGCCCTGATTGGGGTAATAAATTGCTATAAATAACCTCATATATCTGCGCTCTGACCGATGCCAACGCGGGCACAGAAGATAAAATCATCAATAGTACCGTCAATATTGGCACAATAGATAACATCGTGGTGTAAGTGAGTGATGCCGCTTTTTGTTGACAGTTGTCCTCAAAAAAGTGCCGCGTCAAAAAACGCAGAAACTGAAACCAGTGTTGCTGCATAAAGGGGAATTTTTTACTGAGTTTATCCATAACGACGACTTAAGAGCGATTAAGATAAGATGAGTGTAACAAAATTAGGCTAGCGCTATCTGCTCATTATGGGTATCAAAATGCTTAAATGGGCATTGTAGGTACTCGTGACTTACTATCTATCTATTCATCAGTCGTCATGCCACCGCGTTTGCATGTGTGCTTGGGAGTCGGGCATAATGTGAGTCACTAATTACAGTCTATGCTGCGCTATCATAACGCTTACTTTTATCTTAAAGGGCGACTCGTTTTTCGCCATGACTGTCGCTCATCTCTTATTATTTGCATAGGAAGTCTTATTTATGCCGCAAACCGCGCCTTATATCTTAGTGCTTTATTATTCTACTCATGGGACAACAAAAAAGTTAGCGTATAGCATCGCCCAAGGTATTGAAGAGGCAGGCATGACGGCACGTATTCGCACCGTACCGACCGTGGCTCCTGAAACTACGGCAACGAAACCTGTAATTCCTGATGACGGTGATTTATATTGCACTATGGATGATTTGCAACACTGCTTAGGGCTAGCGCTGGGGAGTCCGACGCACTTTGGTAATATGGCAGCGCCGATGAAGTATTTTTGGGATAATACCGTGACTTTATGGCTGGCAGGTCATTTACAAA
The DNA here is from genome assembly GCA_036770925.1 of Psychrobacter sp. GTDB lineage: Bacteria > Pseudomonadota > Gammaproteobacteria > Pseudomonadales > Moraxellaceae > Psychrobacter. Next base: position 2,130 of record DAIPIF010000043.1, on the reverse strand, counting down.
ACAAGCCTGCGTCAGTATTTACCGCGTCAGGTACGATGCATGGCGGGCAGGAGACAACGCTGCTGACGATGATGTTACCGCTGATTCATCATGGGATGATACTGGTTGGCATACCTTATGCCGAGCCGGCACTCAGTCGCACGCAGCGTGGTGGCACGCCTTATGGGGCGAGTCATGTCAGCGGTGCAGGACATGATCAGCCGATCTCTGCTGATGAGCGTGAGCTTGGGGCGGCGCTAGGGCGTCGTTTAGCGATTAGCGCCCAAGCGTTAGCCCAAGCGGATTGGGGTGGTTAAACTGATGGCAAATACCTCTAATCACTCTAGCAGCACTGCGCCAGTAACCGCGACAAAATCAAGCACCGTGACCGCCAGTAAGCCGATTGCGCCTATGCGTCAGCGTCTTATCCTAACGTGGCTGATTTGGTTGGTTTATCGGCTGATTGCACTGCCGCTGCTCATTAATATACTCAATCCTGCCAGTCCCGATATCATCGGCGGCATCGCATGGTATGGGCTATGGCTCATCCCCGCGTTTATCATCACCCCATCGATATGGCGCGGGCGCTCGCCTTATGCCTTACTTGTCGATAGCATGCTGATACTGGTATATTTAGGCGCAAGTGGCGTTATTTTGTTTACCCGAGTTTATGGCAGTAGTTGGGCGGAAATAGTGGTTTATGTGATAGATTTTATTTTATTATTAATGACCAATATTTGGCTATTTTTATTATTAAAACGTCTACCTTCGATGAATAATGTGGTCAAAAAACCCCGTGCTCGTTAAACCAACGCTCTAAAAAATCCAGCAACCAAAAAGGCGGCGCTCAATGAGAGCGCCGCCTTTTGTTAAATGGGCTTGATTATTTTATAAAGCGCTTAGTTTACTTTAGTAAGCTCTAAGTCCATTTTTTTGCCCTCATTTACCTGACTGACTTTAACGGGTAGATAATCTAAGCTTGGCGCGAGCCAAAAACTGGTTGAGCGGCTGTTGTCATCATGCACGCGGTCGACACGCACGGTATCAAAAGTCCCTGCAGGTACGGTGATTTTAGTACTACCCGCATTTTTGAAAGGCGTTTTCTCAATTTTATCCTTTCTTGCCATGTAATAATTGCCAGAGAATTTACCGTTCAATAAGTCCTGACGAATTTGTACCTCGAGGCTCAAATCATCAAAGGCTTGCTGCGCCATGTTCATCGTTGTCGATTTGCCTTTATAATTACTCACCACCTTTTTACTACTGGGATTAAAGTCCAGTTTATGCGTACGACCAACGCCCAATAGCTTATAAGTCGTGCTCGCTTGAGTTGGGACGACACTATTACCGTTAATGCTAAAGGTGCTGTTTTGTGCGGCGCTCGCGACACCAGCCACCCGAGCATCGACATTATATTTCCAAGTATTACCCGATTTATTCAACGTACGGCTAGCAGTACCTTTATATTTATCTTCAATGGTAAAGTTGTAGTTAGCGCTTGACGGCTCAACGCTTTTGGCACTGGCAAGAGTAGGTGCGGTCATACTTAAAGCTCCAATGGCAGCAATACTTGCCCCTGTAGTTAGGGCGCTTAAGATTTTAGAGGGGCTGCGTTTCGGTTTATTGGCATCAATCGCTAAGGATTGTTTATTGTGTGATAAAAAACTCATGGATATTCCTTAATTTGGTTTTAGGCTGTGTTATCAGCTTCTATTTATAAGACTTATTATCTGCTCAACCATATATATTGTCATACTCTGTTACATTTTCAAGAGCCACAACAGAGTTAAGCGTTAGGCTATTGTAGCTAATGTTGCTGGTTTCGCTAAACAAAGCCGGTGCAGTAACGTGCTGTAAATCTAGTAAGATGCGGTAAATTAAGTAATGAGTGATAATGCTGGCAAATAATACTGGCGAATAACGAAAGGTCGCTGACGTATCAGCGCCTATATTTACCGCCGTTGTTCGCTATTAAACCTATCGTTTTAAAACAAAGCTTAAGCCTTTAGTAGCGTGCCATTCACTCAAATTATCTTTTTAAAACATCATTACTGACTGAATAAGCGACAATGTACAAAATTCTTGTGAATTTTTGCTCTTTACACTTGAACCGAACTCACCTTGCCCCCACTTTTTGATACAAGCTCAAAG